>WOYR01000023.1:0-1905 GCA_011620705.1 Microbacteriaceae bacterium
GAGTCGACGCGGATGATCGGGGCGCCGACCTCGACAGTCGTGCCCTCCGCCGCGAGCAGCGCGGTCACGGTGCCGGCGAAGGGCGACGGCAACTCGACCAGCGACTTCGCGGTCTCGATCTCGACCAGCACCTGGTTGATCGCGACGGTGTCGCCGGGCCTCACCTTCCACGACACGATCTCGGCCTCGGTCAGGCCTTCGCCGACGTCCGGCAGCGGGAACTCGGATTGGGTCACAGTCAGCTCCTCAGTGTTCGACGGCCGGGCGGATGCCGTCAGTACGCCAGCGCGCGGTCGACGGCTTCGAGGATGCGGTCGGCATCCGGCAGGTAGATCCCCTCGAGCTTGGCAGGCGGGAACGGGGTGTCGAACCCGCTGACGCGCAGCACCGGGGATTCGAGCGAATAGAAGGCGCGCTCGGCGACGGTGGCGGCGATCTCGGACCCGACACTCACCATGCCGGGGGCTTCCTGCGCGACGACGAGCCGGCCGGTCTTCCTCACCGAGTCCAGGATCGGCTCGTAGTCGATCGGCGACAGCGAGCGCAGGTCGATGACCTCCACGCTCGTGCCCTCGCCCGCGGCGATATCGGCCGCCTGCAGCAGGGTCGACACCATGGCGCCATGCCCGACGAGTGTCACCTCCGAGCCGACTCGGATGACGCGGCTCGACTGGAATGCGCTCGGCGCGAGCTCGCGGTCGACCTCGCCCTTGTGCCAGTAGCGGCTCTTCGGCTCGAAGAACATGACCGGGTCGTTGCTGGCGATCGCCTGCTGGATCATCCAGTACGCGTCCTGCGGGGTCGCCGGGCTGACCACGCGCAGCCCCGCGGTGTGCGCGAAGTAGGCCTCCGGGCTCTCCTGGTGGTGCTCGACGGCGCCGATGTGGCCGCCGTATGGCACCCGGATCACGACGGGGAACGACTGCGCGCCCTCGTGCCGGTAGGTGAGCTTGGCCAACTGCGAGGTGATCTGATTGAAGCCCGGGTAGATGAATCCGTCGAACTGGATCTCGCACACCGGCCGGTAGCCGCGCATGGCGAGCCCGATCGCGGTGCCGACGATCGCCGACTCGGCCAGCGGGGTGTCGAGCACCCTGTTCTCGCCGAACTCGGCTTTCAGCCCCTCCGTCACGCGGAACACGCCGCCGAGGGTTCCGATGTCCTCGCCCATCAGGAGCACCTTCTGGTCGTCGGCGAGCGCCCTGCGCAGGCCGAGATTCAGAGCCTTCGCCATGGTGAGCTGCTCGGCGGCGGTCATCCGACCACCTCGAGGGAGCTCTCATAGGCGGCGAGCCATGCGGCCTGCTGCTCCACCAGCGGATGCGGGTCGCTGTACACATGCGCGAAGATCTCGGCGCTCGGCGGGTCCTGCAGGGCGAGGGTGCGGGCGCGCACATCGGCCGCAAGATCCTCGGCCTCTGTCGCCACCTCGGCGAAGAAGTCGTCGCCGACGCCCAGCCGCCGCAGGTAGGCCTCGTACCGCGCGATCGGGTCGCGGGCGCCCCAGTACGCCAGCTCTTCCGGCTCACGGTACTTGCTCGGGTCGTCGCTGGAGGTGTGAGCGCCCATCCGGTAGGTGAGCGCCTCGATGAACTGCGGGCCGCCGCCGCCGCGGGCGGCATCGAGCGCTGCGGAGGTGACCGCGTAGCTGGCGAGAACGTCGTTGCCGTCGATCTGCAGGCTCGGGATGCCGAAGCCGGTGCCCCGCAGATACAGCGGAGAGCGCGACTGGCGCTGCACCGGTACCGAGATCGCCCAGTGGTTGTTCTGCAGGAAGAAGACCTGCGGGGTGCGGTAGCTGGAGGCGAAGGTGAATGCCTCGCTCACGTCGCCCTCGCTGGACGCGCCGTCACCGAAGTAGACGAGCACCGCGGCATCCTTCTCGGCATCGGCGCTGCCGCTCGC
>WOYR01000023.1:2005-5790 GCA_011620705.1 Microbacteriaceae bacterium
AGCCGGTGGCGTGCAGGGTCTGCGTTCCGAGGACGAGCGAGTAGAGGTGGAAGTTGCCCGCCTCGCCGGGCACCCAACCGCCATGCCTGAGCCCGCGCAGCATCTCGAGGATCCGCATCGGATCGAGGCCCCGGATGCGCCCGACGACATGCTCGCGATAGCTCGGGAAGATGTGGTCCTGCGGCAGGGCGGCGTAGCCGGAGCCGACCTGCGCCGCCTCCTGGCCGATGCTGGGGATCCACAGCGCCAACTGCCCCTGGCGCTGCAGGTTGCCCGCCTCGGTGTCGAAGCGGCGGATCACCACCATCTGGCGGTGGAAGTCGCGCAGCCGCTGCTCGTCGAGCCCCTCGATCAGAGGCAGATACTCGGACGTCCGATCATCCCGGACCAGTTCCCCGTCGGGCGTCAGCAATTGCAGCATGGCGTCCGAAGACATGATCCCTACCCTAGCCCGATGCTTCCGGCGTCATCCTGAGGGTTGCGACAACCTCTGCGCTCGCGGCTAGGACCTTCTCCACAGACTCGGCTTCGCCGACGGAGATCCGGATGCCGTCCGGCGCGAACACGCGGGCCACGATCCCGTGCGCTTCGAACACCTCCGCCGCCTCCGCTGTGGCATCGCCGGTCACCAGCCAGACGAAGTTGCCCTGCGGCTCCGGGAGCGGCCAGCCCTGCTCGACGAGTCCGTCGCGAATGGCGGTGCGGCGTTCGACGAGCTCGGCGAGCTGTGCGAGCATCTGGGCTTCGGCTTCGGGCTCGAGCGCCGCCATGGCGGCGCGCTGAGCGGGTTCCGTCACCGAGAGGGCGATCTGGGCGGCCCGTGCCGCGTCCAGGATGTATGCGGGCCCGACCGCGTAGCCGACGCGCAGCCCCGCGAGACCGTAGGCCTTGGAGAAGGTGCGCAGCACCACGAGGTTCGGGTACCGCTCCAGCAGCGGCATGCCGTCGACCGCGCGCGGGTCCGTCACGAACTCGCGGTATGCCTCGTCGAGGATCACCAGCACGGTCTCGGGGACCTTCGCCATGAAGTCCTCGAACTCCCGCACGGTCACGATCGCGCTGGTCGGGTTGTTCGGCGTGCACACGATCACCACCCTGGTGCGCTCGGTGATGGCGGCCGCCATCGCATCCAGGTCGTGCCGCCCGTCCGGCAGGTTGGGCACCATGACGCTCCGCGCCCCCGCCACCGTCACGATGCCGGGGTAGGCCTCGAAGGAGCGCCAGGCGTACAGCACCTCGTCTCCGGCTGAGGACGCGGCCTGCACGAGCTGGTGGAGGATCGAGACCGATCCGGCGGCGACGTGCACCTCGTCCACGGTGACGCCGAGCCGTTCGGCCAGTTTCACCCGCAAGGCGGTGGCCGCGCCATCCGGGTAGCGGTTCAGCTGCGCCTGGGCGATCGCTTGGAGCACGCTCGGCAGCGGCGGGAACGGGCTCTCGTTGGATGACAGTTTGAACGCGTCCGCCGCCGCGGGCCGGCCCTGGCGGTAGGGGGCGAGCGCGGCGATCTCGGGACGAAGCACTACAGCCATACCCTGCAGCCTGCCACAATGGGGGCCATGGCTCGCCTTCTGCTCCGACTGGTCATCAATGCCGTCGCGCTCTGGCTCACCACCCTGATCCTGGGGGGGCGGGGAGCCGACGGGCTGCCGCACCTCGCGATCGTGCCGTACGCGGGCGGAGAAGTCGCCTACATCCTGACGCTGCTGCTGGTCGCCGCGATCTTCGGCATCGTGAACGCGATCGTCGGCGGGATCGTGCGCATCGTGGCGCTGCCGCTCTACATCCTCACGCTCGGCCTCATCTCGCTCGTCGTCAATGCGCTGCTCCTGCTGCTCGCCGCCTGGATCACCGGGCTGTTCGGCTTCGGTCTGCGCATCGAGAACTTCGGCTGGGGGATCGTCGGCGCACTGGTGCTCGGCATCCTGGCCTGGCTGATCGGCATGCTGCTGCGGCCCTTCACCGGGCCGCGGAAGGGCTAGCCGCGCCTTCCGCGCCGGGCGTCGCCTCGGCGCCGGGCGTCCGGATCGCGTGGTACGTCATGGCGGTCACGGTCGCGCCCGGCTGGTCGGCGTAGTCGGCCGTGAAGGCGTTGAGCGCCGCGTTCTGCTCCCGGACCGCGTCCGACGCGGCCGCATCGATGGCCGCCGCGGTGGCCATGTAGGCGTCGCGCTGATGGGCTGGGGCCGCGTGGTAGGTGGGCAACGGGGTGCCGTCGGCGAAGGCGCGCCGCTCCACCTGCAGCAGGTGGTGATCGAGCTGCGGACCGCCGAGCGCCGGGATGAAGTCGTCGGTGTTGCGGACCGCCATGCCGCTCAGACCGGCGGGCAGCGCGATGTTGCCTGCAGGAGCGCCGAAGGTCTCCAACCCCGCCGCGTTCCACTCCCCGGAACCGGCCAGCATCGTCGCGATGAGGCCTCCCTCCGAGAACCCGACGAACTGCACCTGGTCGTCCGAGCGGATGCCGGCGTCCTGCATGGCCAGCTCGCTCGCCCGGAAGGCGCCGGCATCCACGCCGCCGACGCCGCCGACGTCGCTGGTGAGATCCCAGGGCTCGTGATCGGCCTTCGGGGAGAAGGTCTCGGTGGGTCCGACGTACACGACATACCGGCTCGGCTGCCCGGGGGCCTCGTACTGCTCGATCCGCAGCTGATCCACCTCGGGCACGCGGTCGAGGCGCTGGACCGCTCCCACCGGCGGATGGATGATGCGGGCGGTCGACGTGCGCTGCACCTCGACCGGGGTCTCACGGAACAGCCCGAGCAGCGGGCCGACCGTCAGCAGCCCGCGCGCGCTGGTCCGGACGCTGGTCACCCCCGCGGCCCCGAGCAGGACGGCCAGCGGCACGGGCACTCCGAGCAAGGAACTCGTCCCCTCGTCCAGTCCCGAGACGAGCAACCGGACGGCCTCCACGAAGCGCGGGCCTGTGATCAGACCCGGATGCGCCAGGAAGAAATGCCGCAGCGCCGCCGCGCGCTCGCCGCCGGGGTCGGGAAGTTTCGACCCGAGGAAGACGATGCCGCCGACCATGACGAGCCCCGGAAGGAGCACCCGCAGGGCCGGGCCGAGCTCGGCGCCCAGGACCGCGGCTTCGCGATCGGCATGGCTCAGGGCCGCCTGCTCCGCGGCGTCGTACCCGGCGATCGCCGCCCGCAGCGCACGGACCAGCCGCTCGCCCAGCGACAGGGCATCCCGCATCGATCTCACAGCGGCCTCCAGCTCGACCGTGCTGCGGCGCGCGGCAGCAGGAGCGTCGGGCTGCACGGCCCAGACCGCATGCGATTCCAAGTCGGACAGGGTGCGACGATCGGCCGCGAGGCGTGCGTGCAGGCTGCTCAGCTGATCGAGATGGGCGTAGAGCCTGTCCGTCGCCACCAGGGTCGTGCCGGCCGGCGTCACCAGCAGCGGGCCGCCCATCTCGGGCGTCGTCGCGCGGTGCACGCCCGGCTTCGCGCTGAAATGGGGCGGCAGTCTCGCGTGCGACGTGGTGGCATGCCCGCCATGCTGCACCGCGGCGGCCGTCACCAGCAGATCGGGCCCGAGCGGCGGGCCGGGAGGCGGAACCGGATGCACCACCGTCAGCCGCCGAGCTCGTGCAGCGCGGCGTGCGTGCTGCGCTCCGCCGCGGACACGGCATGCGCGCTCGCGGCCAGCGCGCGCCGCAAGTCATCCTGCAGGCGCAGACAGGCTGCTGCCGCCTCCCCGCGCCAGTCCTCGCTCGAGAACCGCGGGGGGAAGGCGGCAGCGGCTTCGAGCACGCGGGAGATCGGGGCGAGCTCGTTCTG
>WOYR01000213.1 GCA_011620705.1 Microbacteriaceae bacterium
CTTGTAGGTTCCGATCGCGACCCTCAGGGTCTCCGTTCCCGAGGGCCGCACCAGGGAGGTGGCGGCGAGCTTCGCGCCGACGAGGCCGAAGGTCCCGGATGCCTGGCTGCGGTCCGTGGGGCTCGTGACGTTCCAGACCTGGCCGTCATAGCTGTCCATGGTGGCGATCCGGATCCGATCGCCCTTGCGCATCCCCTCGACCGTGAACAGCGCTGCCGTCGAGGTGCTCTTCGTGTAGACCCGGAAACCCGAGAGCGGGCTCGGATAGATCAGTGGATCGAACGGGGGCTGGATGTTCTCGCGCAGCACGAAGCGCTGCGACGTCCCGGGGGCGGATGCCGCACCGAGCAGGGCGCCCCCGGCCACCGCCACGAGCGCGATCGTCCCGACCCCGATGAGCTTGCGCCGCAGCAGCCCCGAGCTGGGGCCGAGGCTCGCGTTGCTCGAGTCCGGCACGCGCCAGGCGAGCCACACCAGGGCGATGACGGCGTAGGCGATGCCGCGCACGGCGGCCAGGTAGGGCTCGGCCGTCCCCATCAGCACGCTGGCGACGTAGAGCACGGTCGGCGCGATGATCGCGAGCAACGATGAGAGCGGCGTGCGGCGGCGGAAGGTGAACCAACGAGTGGCGATCGTGGTCGACACCACACCCACCACAAAAGTGGCCACGTAGGGGAGGACGGCGATGTAGTCCGGCGCGACAACCGGGGTGGTCAGGGTCACGATGTCGGACCAGCCGAACACGGCGCCGACGGCCAGGCCCGACAGGCTGGCCCCCGACGGCAGCACGCCGAATGTCGCGAAGGCCGGCATGGTGAATGGAGTGCCGAGCAGGAAGTAGACGGCCACCGAGAACAGCCCGGTCAGCAGCGGTCCCAATCGGAACGAGGCGGCAAGCACACCCGCCGCCGTGCCGATCAGGAGTCCGCCGATTCCGGCGATGAGGTACTGCTGACTGCTGAACGACACCGCGAAGCCGAGGAGTCCGAGCAGCGCGAGGACGGTGAGCACCGCGATGTCGATCCAGGTCCGCCGTGACGGCAGATGGAACGGGCTGCGCTGTCTCGCCGGCTTCGCGCCGGGGGTCGTCGCGGTCATCCGGCGGCCCTGGTCACGATCTTGGGAAGGTCGCGCAGCCGCCCGACCACCGCGACCGTCACGCCGCCGACCTTGCGGAGTGCGGCATCGACTCCCGGCTCGACCCGGAAGGCGATCACGGTCGTATCGGCCGGGAACAGCATCTCGATCTGGCGGTAGTCGACGGTCGTCATCCGCGATCCCCCGACGATGAAGACCACGCTCGGCGGGGGCAGGCGGCTCGTGGCGCGCCGGGCGAAGCCGCGCGCGTCGGAGCCGAGACGCGGCGACAGTTCCATGCGGCAGCTGTCATCGAGCATGGCCGACGCCGAGTAGGTGTGCAGGCGCCGCACCTCGCTGACGACGTTCAGCGCCGTCCCATCGCGGATGACCTGCGCGGCCAGCGATGCCGTGACGGAGATGGCGAGCTCGAACTCGTCCTCGTCGGCGTAATAGGCGGAGCTCTCACTCTGCAGGATCGTCAGCTGTGAACGGCGGGTCTCCTCGAACTGGCGGACCATGAGGTCCATCGGGTCACCGGTCTGCTGGATCAGACGCGCGGAGGTGCGCCAGTGCACATAGCGCCGGTCGTCACCGGGCGCGTAGCTGCGCAGGGCGTGGAACGAGAGATCGCTGTCGGTCAGCTTCTTGGTGACCTGTCCTTCGAGGTCGCGCACCAGTCCGGCAGCCGACGGTGCGAGCGGCGTGGTGACCGGGTGCACGAAGAGATCGACGGGATCGGTCCAACGGACGGTGCGCCGCAGCAGGCCCAGCTGGTCGCCGCGCACCGACACCGCGGGCCCGGTCACGATGATCGCGCGGCGGTTGGTCGGCACGGCGAACAGCTCGTCGTGCTCCTCCCCTGGCTTCAGGCCGGGAACCGAGAAGTCGGCCCGCCCTGCGCCGACGGGCAGCTCCATCCGCGCGGCCAGGACGGGGCGGGTGCCGGCGTTCGTGATCAGGAGACGCCCGAGGGCGCGTTCCCCGACAACCACGCGGCTCGGCGAGAGTTCGATCGTGACCGCGTAAGTGGTGCGACCGATCAGGAAGATGGTGCAGAACGCGAGACCCACCAGCACCGTGAGCCCGAGGAAGGTCAACTCCTGCCAGCCCAGCACGAAGCCGGCGATCAGCATCGCGGCCGCGAGCCCCCCGGCGATCCAGCCCGCCGACGAGAGCACCGCCAATCGCGGTGCGATGAACCGTCGCACGAAGCCCGCGACGAGCGCACCGACCGTCGCAGCCGTCGTGCCGAATCGACGCAACCCGGCTCCGACTCCCTCGAACCTGTGCCGCCAGCTCACGTGTGGGCGGCGAGGCGCAGCCCGGTGGGACGTGGATCCGCCCCGCTCGGGGGCGCTCGCCGCGGCGGTCATGCCGCGCGGTACGCGGGCGGGGCGACATCGAGCAGGATGCGCTCGATCACGTCTTCGGCCTTGACACCGGCGAAGTCCGACTCGGCGTCGACGATCACGCGGTGGGCGAGCACTGGGATGGCCAAGTCGCGCACGTCGTCCGGCGTGACGTAGCTGCGTCCGGAGGCGATCGCCCAGGTCTTGACGGCCCGCGCCATGGCCAGGGCGCCGCGCATGCTGACGCCCAGGGCCACATCCTTATCCGCACGCGTCGCGATGATGATCCGGATGATGTACTCCATGACCGTTGGGTCGACGAACACTTCGGACGCCAGGCCGGCCATCGTCACGATCGCGTCGGACCTGATGATCGGCGTGATGCTCGACGCCCGGGATCGGTTGGCCGAGTCGAGCATGAGCGCCACCGACGTTTCGAAGTCCGGGTAGCCCAGCGAGGTCTTGATCAGGAAGCGGTCGAGCTGCGCCTCGGGCAGCTTGTAGGTGCCCGCCTGCTCGACCGGGTTCTGCGTCGCGATCACCATGAACGGCCGCCCGACCGAATGCCCGACGCCGTCGATCGTGACGACGCCCTCCTCCATCACCTCGAGCAGTGCGCTCTGGGTCTTGGGGCTGGCGCGGTAGATCTCGTCCGCCAGAACGACCGAGGCGAAGATCGGGCCGGGATGGAACTCGAACTTGCCCTTGCCCTGGTCGTAGATCGTGACGCCGGTCACATCGGACGGCAGCAAGTCCGGCGTGAACTGGATGCGGGAGTGCGTTCCGTCCAGGGTGTTGGCCAGCGCCTTCGCCAGCACCGTCTTGCCGGTGCCGGGCACATCCTCGAGGAGCACGTGCCCCTCGGAGATCATCGCCGTCAGCACCAGACGGATCTGGTGCTTCTTTCCGACGATCGCGAGGTCGACGTTGTCGACCAGCTTGCCGAAGGCATCGGCGAACCAGGTCGCTTGTTCATCCGTGATGGGCATGCTCTGTCCTCTCGTATTTACCAGGCGACAATGTTCGAGGAGACCCCGTTGATCGACACCTGGACGTCGTAGCCCGGGTACCCATACGGGCTCACCTGGTTGTTGTATGAGCCAGAAGAATCCATCGTGATGTTGATGGTGCCGTACTGGGCCATGGCTCCCTTGCTTCCGTCGGCGTAGTGGTCGGTCTCGAGGCTGACGGTGTAAGTAGTGTTGGCGGCGAACCCACTCGCATTGATGGCGATGTAGTAGCACGCGGTGCTCGTGCAGGTTGCACTATTGCCGCGAGCACCCTTGGCGATCGTGACGACCATTGGCGGCGGATTGATGTGGCGGGTCGCCGAGGTGGCGTACGCCGAGCATCCGCCCGGGTTGCAGGCGCGCACCTGGAACGTGTAGTCACCAGCGCCGACGTTCTGTCCGCCGCCGCTCGTTCCACTCGTCGATCCGGATGCTGAGCTGCCCTGGGTGAAGTTCCACTGGTAGGTGATCGCGCCGCCACCGCTGTCCGCCGGCCCGGACCACGACGGCGTGATCGTGGCGGTCGCCGTCGGACTGTTGGTGTTGATGACCGGGTTGGTGGGCGTCGACGGCGTTCCATACGGCGTGATCGTCCGCGTGTTCGACCAGGTGGTGCCGACGTTGTTGGTCGCCGCGACATCCACCGTCTGCACCGAGCCGTTGGTGCGGCCGGTGAAAGTGCACGAGGCGCCGGGGCTGCAGTCGGTGCGCTGGTTGGTCGAGGGGCCGCCATTGATCCGAACGGTATACCCGGTGATCTGGGCTCCGTTGCTGCTGACCGGTGGCTGGAAGATCACGCTGACGGTCTGCGATCCGGTGTTCGACAGCGTGAAACTCGTCACCGGCTCCGGCGCGCTCGTGACGGTGACCACGATGCGGCCCTGCACCTCGCGGTCGGCCGAGTCCGTCGCATCCCGGACCGTATAGATCAGGTTGATCGTCCCCGACTTGGCAGTGCCAGTGGTCACCGAAACTGTCGAGTCCGTGCGGGTCAGCCCGCTCGCACCGAGGTTGTCGCCCTGGAACGCGACATCGGTGACCTTCAGCGGCTTGCCCTGATCGGCGAAGGGGTTGAAGTCATTGGCGAGCGGCGAGATCGTGTAGGTCGTGCTGGAGCGCCCGTTCGGCTCCGCATCGTCGACGGTCTGAGGCAGTGGACGGGTCGACTTCACGACCTTGACGGTGATCTGGGCAGGTACCGAGAACGCCGAACCGAGGCCGACATTGAACTTGATCACCGACTTCGTGCCCACCGGCGTCGAGACGTCCGTCGACATCGACACCGTCGAGCCCGCGAGAGACGCCTTGATCGGCCCGGACGGCGCCGCGAAGTTCTGATACGTCAGCTCCTGAATGACGGCCGGGTTCGGGTGCGAACTCGCGCCGCGCAGGTCGAAGGTCTTCGGCGCCTCACCCGGCTGGATCTCGATGGTCTGGTTGGCGAAGGTCGGCGCGATGTCGCGGAACGAGGCGTCGCCGACAGTGACCGGGATCTCGATCGTCGTCGCGTTGGGGTCATCGGTGAGCCCCTTGTCGCTCACCTTGAAGGTGACGATGGTGTTGCCGCGGAAGTCCTTCTCCGGCGTGTACACGATGGTGCCGGTGTCGGGCACCATCGGGACGCCGGCGGCTTGGCGGCCCGCGCTCGCGCTCCCGGCATCCGTGACCTTCACGGCACGACCCGACGGGACGTCGAGGATGTCGGAGAGCTTCCACGAGATCGCCGTGTTCATCGCCGTCACCTGCGGCAGCTTGAGCGTGCTCTTGAGGCGCGGCGGAGCGCTGTCGGAGTAGGCGGGCACGGTGATGAACGCGGTCGCGCTGAGCTTGTCGATCTCGTTGGTGAGCTGGTAGGCGACCGCTTGCCGCGTGTCGCCGAGAGTGACGGTCATCGTGCCGTCGGCATTCGGCTTGGCGATCGACTTGTTCGGGCCGACCGCGGCCACCTTCACCTCGGAGACCAGGCCGCCGGGGTTCTGCGCATCGTGCAGCACATCGACGATCACCGTGATGCCGACGAACAACTCGCCGATGAGGACGAGGTAGGCGAACAGCGTCGCGTTCGGGATGATCACGCTGTCGGCGAGCGGCTGGTACCAGTGCGGCGCGGCCTGGACTCGGTCCTTGAGGTCCGCGCCGAGGCCGGCGACGAAGGCGCCCCCGATGTGCTTGACCAGCACCGTCCAGAGGAACTCGAAGCCGACGATGATCTGGACGACGAGCAGGCTCGTCAGCAGGCGGCTCTTCCGGCTCACCGGCATGGTCTTCGGCAGTGTCTGTACGGTCGTGGCCATGGCTTCCCTCCGTCCGGTGACGGCGCCGG
>WOYR01000052.1 GCA_011620705.1 Microbacteriaceae bacterium
AAGTTCTTCATGATGAACACCCCGGCCGCGTCCGCCAGGAGCGGCACGATCATGCCCGCATAGGTGTCGTAGATCGAGAGCTGGTTGATCACCAGGAACTTCGGGATGAGCAGCACCACGTTCGGCACGGCCATCACCGCGATGAGCGCGGCGAACACGACGTTGCGCCCGCGGAACTGGAGCCGCGCCAGGGCATATCCGGCCAGCGAGTCGAAGAACACCCGGCCGAGCGTCACCACCAGGGTCACGATGCCGCTGTTCTTGAACCAGATCGGGAAGTCCGAATGGAAGAACAGCCGCTGATAGGCGGCGGCGGTCCAGGTCTGCGGGACCAGCGACAGGGGGTTGGCCGCGGCATCCGGCTCGGTCTTGAAGGAGGTCGCCACGTCGATGAGGAACGGGAAGATGTACAGCACGGCGACCGCGATCAGCAGCAGGTAGATCAGGACCTGCGCCGTGAGGGCGCCCGGCGTCCAATGCTCCCGTCTCGGCGCCGGGCTCTCCGCGGGCGCGGCAAGCCCGCGGCCGCCGGGAGCGACCGCGGGGACGATGGCCGTCATGAGCCGTCCCGCTCTCGTGGCCCGCTGTCGTTGCTCTGCCCGCTGACGACGGCGGAGGGCGCCGCCACGTCCCGCGACCGCGCGCTCGCGCGCGTGATCCACCCCATCCGCCGCTTGGACACCGCCTTCTCGGCGAGCACCCAGCGCTGGATCAACGTGAAGACGATGATGATCACGAACAGGATGAAGGCGATCGCAGCGCCCTGCCCCCACTGCTGGTTGTTGAAGGCCGCCGTGTACGACAGATAGGCCGGAGTCAGAGTGGTCTTCGAGGGGTTGCCGCGCGTGCCCGTGTAGATCTGGTCGAAGACCTGCCAGCACCCGATCAGGCCCAGCGTGATCACCGTGAACAGGGTGGGGCGCAACTGCGGCAGGGTGACCCGGAAGAAGCGCTGGCGGGAGTTCGCGCCATCCATCATCGCGGCCTCCTCGACATCGCCGCTGAGGTTCTGCAGCGCCGCAAGGAACAGCAGCATGAAGGTGCCGCTCGTGGTGAACACGGCGAGGATGATGAACGCTGACATTGCGACCGATGGGCCGCCCAGCCAGTCCCACCAGCTGACGCCGAGGATCTTGTGGCTGGTCAGCGCGGCAGGACCGCTGCTCGCCCCGAAGTGGAAGATGCCGGCCGGTGCGTTGAACCAGTTCGGCCCCTTGACCCCGAACCAGGCGATCACCGCGTTGACGGCTCCCGTGGTGGAGAACAGGAAGAGCCAGAGCACGGTGATCGCCACACTCGAGGTGACCGACGGGAAGTAGTAGGCGGTGCGGAAGAAACCGCGGCCGCGCAGCATCCGCCGGTTGACCGCGAGCGCAAGGGCCAAGGCCACCACGGTCTGGATCGGCACTACCAGGATCGCGTACCAGAAGTTGTTCTTCAGCGCGGTGCCGAAGTCGCTCTCCGACAGTCCTCCCGCCCACAGCACACGGCCGTAGTTCTGCGCCCCGATGAAGTGCACGTCGGGCGACAGCGGCGAGCCGCGCCCCGTCCAGTCGGAGACGCTCACCCAGGCGGCCATGAGCACCGGGATGAGCAGGAACAGTCCCAGGATGATGAGAACGGGAGCGGTGAACAGCCAGCCCGATACGGCCTGCCCGCGGTTGACGCCGGAGCGCCTCCGCCGGCGCAAGGTTGCCATCGCAGCCGTCATGCTCCCGTTCCCGCTCTCATCATCCCCGTGGGAGGGCCGCTGCTACTTGAGCAGGGCCTCGAGGTTGGCCTGCGTCGACGACAGGATCGTCTTCGGATCGCCCGTGGCGAGTTTCGCCACCTGCGAGTTGAAGTCGGTCACCACATCGGATGCTCCCTTGGCGGCCGGCACGTTCTGCGCGTACGCGGCCGCATCGAGGAACGGGGCCAGGTTCGGGAACTCCTTCTTCCAGTCACCCGCCGCCGACTGGATCGACGGCATCACGCCGAAGGCCTTGGCGAAGGCGAGCTGGTCGCTCTTCGTCGTCAGCTTCTGCACCAGGTCGAGCGCGCCGGTCTTGTTGGCGCTGTCGGCCGCGATGCCCCAGCAGTTGCTGAACTGGAGCGTTCCCGCACCCGCAGGTCCCTTGGGCAGCGGGGCGACCTCGTACTTGATGTTCGGGTAATCGGCCGTCTGCGACCCGGTGATCCAGTTGCCCTCGATCGTCATGGCACCCAGCTGCTTGCCGAACGCCTCACCGCCCCAGCCGGCCCCGACATCCGCGGCGAACTTGAAGTCGCCCGCAATCAGGTTCTGCTTGACGTAGTCGAGCGCCTTCAGGTTGGCATCACTGTCCGCGGTCGCCTTCGTGCTGTCGGCATTCATCAGGTTGCCGCCGGCCTCCGTCATGAACGCGCCGATCCTGGCGTACTCCCCCCCGATCACGAGCCCGGTCTGGCTGCCGGTCGTCAGCTTCGTCGCGACGGTCTGCAGCTGGTCCCAGGTAGTCGGGATGTCGGCATCCGTCAGCCCGGCCTTCGACCAGAGATCGGTGTTGATGATGAGCTGCAGCGTCGAGAAGTCCTTCGGCGCGCAGACCAGCTTGTTGTCGTAGGTGAACGACTTCACCAGGTTGGGATAGAAGTCGCTCTTGTTCGACAGCTTGTCGCCGTAGGAGTACAGCGAGCCGTTCGACGCGTAGCCGGCCAGCGCATCGGTCGACAGGTAGAAGACGTCGGCCGGCTTCCCGCTCGAGAAGCCCTGCGCGAGCTGCTGGTTGAGGTCGCTCGCCACGGTCACGGTCGCCTTGATTCCCGAGGTCTTCGACCAGGCGGCCACCGCGCTCTTCACCGCGGCGGTCTCGGCGTCGCCGCTGGAGCCGATCAGGATGCTCAACGGTTTCGTGTTGTCCTGCGTCGAGCCGCCGGAACTGAATCCGGATCCGCACGCGGTGAGACCCACGGCGAGTCCCGCGGCTGCGATCACCGCCACTGCTCTGGAGATCTTCATGTGCTCTGTTCCTTTTCTGTTGGTTCGTGATCGCCGGACGTGGTGCCGCCGGCTTCCTCGACGGGCTCCAGGTGACTCGACCTGCGCACGACAAGCTGGGGGGTGATGAGGCGGTGCCGCGGGTCGTCGCCCGCGGGGAATCCGTGCGGCAGCACGCGGCGGCCGGTCGCTCCCATCAAGAGTTCGAAAGTGCCGGATGCCACATCGGCGAGGCGCTGATCCACGCTCGAGAGGCCGACGGCCTGAGCGACGGGGGTGTTGTCGAAGCCGAACACCGGGAAGTGCGGCATCCCCGCCTCGCGGACCGCCATCATCGCGCCGAGGGCGAGCGAGTCGCTCGCGCAGACCAGCGCCTCGAGATCGTCACGGGTGCGCACGAGCGTCTCGATCGCGCGGCGCGCGGTCGGCACGCCCTCGTCGGTCTCGGTGGCGAGGCCGGCGAGATCCTCCGCCGTCGATCCGAATGCGGATGCCATCGCCAGCTCCCAGCCCCGACGACGGTCATCGCCGGTGCCAGAGCCCGCCGGCCAGCCGAGATAGCCGATGCGACGATGACCGCGGCCGATCAGGTGCTCGGTCGCCATGCGAAGCCCCGCCTGCCCGTCGACGTCCACCCAGAGCCGCTCGGGATCGTCCAGGGGCGCGCTGCCCCACGGCCGGCCGAACGCGACGAAGGGCATCCGTTCGCGGGCCAGCCACTCGATCCGGGGATCGTCGTAGCGCGTCCCGGTCAGGACGAAGGCGTCCACATCGGCACCGTCGCGCAGTCGCTCGTAGTGGCGGATCTCGTCGTCCTCGTCGACGGCGGTGAAGAGCATGATGCGCATCCCGCGCGCGTCCGCCTGCTCGGTGAGGGCGTGCAGGTAGCGATCGAGGACGGATCCGGAGATCCCGTTCGAGATCGGGTCGAGCCGGACCCCGATCGTCGAACTCTGCCGCGTGCGGAGCCGCCGGGCCGAGGCGTGCGGCCGATATCCGAGTTCGGCGATCGCGGACTCCACCCGGAGACGCGTCCCCTCGCGCACGATCCCCGGCGAGTTCAGCACGTTCGACACGGTCTGGCGGGAGACACCCGCTCGCTCGGCGACATCGTCGACGGTGGGGAGTTGCGCCATCCGTCGACCTCCTTCGGCCAGCTGGGGAAGCCCTCGAACGTCAGGGCCGGGAAGTTTGAACGATCAAATCTTCGGTGCTACGTTACCCCTCAGGCGGGAGGTGTCAATCGGACCCCTTCGGCTCCCAGTCAGTGACGAGGTCGTGCCCCATGGACGAGCCCCCGACGGAGCGACCGCTTCAGCCCCTCCTCCACGAGGCGGTGATCGCACTGCGCGCCCCCGCGCAGGCCTGGTCGGCGGCCGACGGATCGATGGGTTCCGAGCCCGTCGACGGTGTGTATCTCGGTGACATCCGGGTACTCAGCGGTTTCGCGCTGACGGTCGACGGGCGGCCAGCGGAGCATCTGCTCACCGCGGTCGTCGACGCCTCGACCGTACGGGTCGACGGCGTTCTGCGGCGCCTCGACGACCCGGGCACCGCTGATCCGGGCGTTCGGCTCCGACTCACCCGCACTGCGCGGGCAGACGGCGTCGATCACCGCGTCGAACTGAGCTCACGGCGCGACATCGCCCTTCGCACGGCCGTACGGGTCGAGTTGCGAGCGGATCTCAGCAGGATGCCGGACATCAAGGCGGGCGGCGGCGGCACCGCGGATCCGCGGCCATCGGCGACGTCCGGCGGAGCCGCATGGGGCGGCGGCCCGGTGACGGCCTCCCTGTCCTCGCCGGGAGCGCTGATCACCCTCGACGGCTCGACGATCTCCCTCGAATGGCAGCTGACCGTCCCCGCGCGCGGCACCGCGGCTGTCGACTTCGGCTTGACCGTGAGCGACGCCGCCGCCGTGGTCTCGGCGGCCTCCGGCCCTGCGCCCTGGAGCGCGCCATCGGCGATCGAACTCGCCTCGGCGGACGACCGCCTGGTGCGTTGGCTCCACCGAGCGCTCGACGACCTGGATGCGCTGCGCCTGGTGAGCGATCGCGCGCCGGACGAGCAGTTCCTCGCCGCCGGTGCCCCGTGGTTCTTCACCCTGTTCGGGCGCGACTCGCTGTGGGCGGCGCGGCTGCTGCTCCCGCTCGGGGCCGGACTCGCGGCGTCGACACTGCGGGCGCTCGCGAGCATGCAGGGCGCGGCAACCGTCATCGGCACGGCCGAGCAGCCGGGCAAGATCATGCATGAATTGCGTCGGGCGGCACAGAGCTTGGCCGAGGGCGGCGCCACCGGCGAGCACGACGTCGAACTGCCGCCGTTGTATTACGGCTCGGTCGACGCGACACCGCTCTGGATCTGCCTGCTGGCCGATGCGGCCGACGCCGGGATGCCCGACGGCGAGGTGCGAGCGCTGCTGCCGAATCTCGAAGCGGCCCTGTCCTGGATGCGCGACTTCGGCGACAGCGACGGGGACGGCCTGCTCGAATACATCGACGAGAGCGGGCACGGGCTGTCGAACCAGGGCTGGAAGGACAGCGGCGACTCGGTGCAGTGGCGCGACGGCACCCTGGCCGAGGGGCCGATCGCGCTCTGCGAGGTGCAGGCATACGGGTACCAGGCGGCGATGCGCGGCGCCGCGCTGCTCGAGCGCTTCGGGGTGGACGGGTCCTCGGCCCCGGCCGAATGGCGTGCATGGGCCGCGCGGCTGCAGGCAGCGTTCCTGGAGCGGTTCTGGATCGACGATCCCGATGGCGCATATCCGGCGATCGCGCTCGACGCGCACAAGCGGCC
>WOYR01000228.1 GCA_011620705.1 Microbacteriaceae bacterium
ATGTTCGAGTAAACCGAACAAGTCGTCGAGATTCCGCCTGGGGAGGAAAGGAGGATGGCGCTCCTCCACCAGCCGGGCTCAGAGCCCGCTGTATGCGTGCAGCCCCTTGAAGAACAGGTTGACGACGGTGTAGTTGAAGAGCACGGCGACGAAGCCGATGATCGCGAGCCAGGCCGAGCGGGAGCCGCGCCATCCGCGGGTCGCCCTGGCGTGGATGTACCCGGCGAAGGTGACCCAGATGATGAAGGTCCAGACCTCCTTGGTGTCCCAGCCCCAGTAGCGGCCCCATGCGCGATCGGCCCAGATCGCCCCCGCCATGAGCGTGAAGGTCCAGAACGCGAAGCCGATGACGATCACCCGGTACGCGATGCTCTCCAGCACCTCCGATGAGGGGAAGGTCGCCAGGAACGGCGCTCGCTTCAGGCCTCCCGCCTCGCGGCGGGACTGCAGCAGCTGGGCGATCGAGAGCCCGCCGCCGATGGCGAAGAACCCGGTGCCGAGGGTGGCCACGAACACGTGGATGACCAGCCACGCCGACTGGAGAGCCGGCGGCAGCGGCGTCACCGCCACATAGAAGTTGACGCTGGCCAGCCCGAGCAGCAGGACCACGATCCCGACGATGTACACGCCGAGGAACTTCACGTCGCGCCAGAGCTGGACGAAGATGAAGACGCCGATCATGATGGCCGTGCCGGTCATGGCGAACTCGTAGAGATTCGCCCACGGCACGCGCCCGGCCGCGAGCCCGCGCAGCACCAGCGCGATCAGGTGCACGACCCAGCCGACGATCACGAGGGCGTAGCCGGTGCGCTGGTAACGGCTGGCCCTGCCTATGACGGATGCCGCGGCAGGGGGGGCAGGCGGGGCCGCCTTCTCGAGAACGGCGGTTCCGCCGCTCCCCGCCGTCGAACCGCTCGAGCCCTCCGGGACGCCCGCAATCGCATGGGTGCTGGAGGCCTGGGCGATCGCCGACCGCTTCGACAGGTCGAGCACGAAGGCGATGAAGGCCAGCACATACACGGCGATCGCCGAGTAGACGGCCACGACGGAGTATGCGGCGAGGGTTGCGGTCACGTGGTCATCCTATGTTCGCCCGGGGGCCGACGAGTCCGGCACCCCTTCGAGATGCTGCTGGTGGCGTTCGGCCAGCTCGGCGACAGCCCGGGCGAGGGTCGGGTCTTCGCCGCGAGCCAGCCCCGCGTATTCGAGGCGCGTCGGGCCGTTCCGGGATGCGCCATTCCCGGATGCAGGGATCGCCTTGATCCAGACCCGGCGGCGCGGCACGAAGAGGCTCACGAGAAGGCCGCCGAGGATCAGCAACGCGAACAGCAGGGCGAACAGCGGCGTCGGGTCGTGGTGGATGTCGACGCTCACGTAGCGCTGGATCCCGGTGAACTCGATCGACCCCAGCCCGTCCGGCAGCTGCGCGGAATCCCCGACCTTGAGGTCGATGCCCGGGACATCCGTGCCGAAGCCCGCGAGCTTGGTCAGCTTGTCCTGGTTCAGCGAGAACGCGTTGACCGCGACGCCCTTGTCGAGCCCGAGGTCGCCGGCGAACACCGAGAGGGAGAGGAGCGCGTCCGTCGACAGGTACGGCGAGACCGAGGCGTAGCCGCCGACGGCGGTCTTGGCCGGCGTCGGGTAGAAGAGGCCCGCGAATGCGAGCTGCTTCTTCAGGCCGTCCGGCACCTTGATGACCCCGTTGCTGTCCAGGTTGGCGTCCTGCGCCAGGAAGGGGACGGCGCCCGAGAAGACGACCGCGCCTTCCGGATCCTTGACGGTGACCACCGGGGCGAAGCCGTTGCCGAGCAGGTAGACCTGGGTTCCCCCGATCCCGAGCGGCGAGTTCACTCTGAGCGTCTGCGCCGCCCAGGATTCGCCGGGCACGCGGGTGCTGAGGTTCGCATCGAAGTTCTCGGGCTCCCAGCGGCCGTTCTGGAAGGAGTACTTCGGCTCGAAGCTGTCGAGCCGCAGCTGGAAGGGCTGGAGCGACTCCTCGTTGGCGAAACGGCCGGGCGAGAAGGAGTCGTAGTCGCTGAGCACATTGGTGAACGTCTCGTCCTGCACCAGGATGCGCTGGCCGGTGTACCCGAAACTGCCGAAGACGCCGACCGTCAGCAGGATGCCGACCAGCGCGGTGTGGAACACCAGGTTGCCGGTCTCGCGCAGGTAGCCGCGCTCCGCCGAGACGGAGTCCCCGTACTGCGCGACGCGATAGCCCTGCCGGCGCAGCAGCGCGTGCGCCTCCTCGATGGCGGTGGCGGCATCCGTGGTGGTCGTCGTCGTGGTGTAGCCGACCAACCGTTCGAGGCGGGCGGGGGTCTTCGGCGGCCTGGCGCGAAGTGCGTTGAAGTGGTGCTTCACCCGCGGGATGATGCAGCCGACGAGCGAGACGAACAGCAGCAGGTAGATCGCCGAGAACCAGGGCGAGGTGAAGGTGCTGAACAGTCCGAGGGCGTCCAGGATCTTGAAGCTGTCCGGATTGTTGGTCTGGTAGGCGATCACGCCGTTCGGGTCGGAGCTGCGCTGCGGCACCAGTGAGCCCGGCACGGCGCCGAGCGCGAGCAGCAGCAGGAGGATCAGCGCGGTGCGCATGCTGGTGAGCTGCCGCCAGAAGAAGCGCAGATAGCCCAGGATGCCGAGCCGGGGCTGTGCGATCGCACTGTCGGCGGCGCCGGCTGCCGTGTCGTCCTTGGTCACCGGCGAGTCGATGTGGTCGGACGGCCGCAGCGGGTCGCTGAGCGCGGAGGTGCCGTCGTCGACTCCGTCGTCCGACGATCGGGGATCAGAGCGGGTTCGCGATGCCAAGACCCGCTCCTATGCTCGTGATGAATGCCCGCCAGATCCCGCTGACCATCAGCACCCCGATGATGATCAGCAGCACGCCGCCCGCGATGTTGACCGCCCGGATGTGGCGCTTCACGAAAGCGACCGATCCGCCGACCCAGCCGAAGCCGATCGCGACCAGCAGGAAGGGGATGCCGAGCCCGACGCAGTACGCCAGGCCGACGATCAGCGCCCGACCCAGGTTCCCCTGGTCGAGCACCATCGACTGCACGGCGACCAGCGTCGGACCGACGCACGGCGTCCAGCCGACGGCGAACACGATGCCGAGCAGCGGGGCTCCGATCAGGCCGGCGCGGGGCTGCCATCGCGGCTTGAGGGTGCGCTGCAGGAAGCTGACCTGGCCGATGAAGACGATGCCCATGATGATCACGACGACGCCGGCGATCCGCAGGATGAGGTCGGTGTACTCGGTCACGAACACCCCGACCGTGCCGACCAGCAACGAGACGGCGAGGAACACCAGCGAGAAGCCGGCGATGAAGAGCGCGACGCCGAGCAGCATCCGGCCGCGGGTGCGCTCGCGCCCGGTGCTGACGCCGCTGACGTAGCCGAGGTAGCCGGGCACGAGCGGCAGCACGCACGGCGACAGGAAGGAGAGCAGTCCGGCCGCGATCGCGATCGGGACCGCGAACCAGAGACCGCCGCTCAGGACGATGGCGCCGGGGTTCACGAGCTCGGCTCGGCGAGCGTCGAGTCGAGGACGGTGCCCACCAGGGAAGGGCTCGTGATCAGCCCGCTGAAGCGCGCGGCGACCCGACCCTTTGCGTCGATGATCAGGGTGGTCGGCACCGCGTTCGCCGAGATCTTGCCGGTGAAGGCGACGGTCATGGAGCCGGTCGCCGCGTCGAGGATCGATGGGTAGGTGACCCCGTGGCTCTTCTCGAAACTGATCGCCGTCGGACCGGTATCGGTCTTGTTCACCCCGAGGAAGACCACGCCCTTGCTCGAATACTGCTGGTTGAGCTTCTCGAGATTCGGGGCCTCGAGCCGGCAGGGCGGGCAGTCGGCGTACCAGAAGTTGAGCACGACGACCTTGCCGCGGTAGTCGGCGCTCGACACCGTCCCGCCGGTGTCGAGCGTTCCCGACCAGCTGATCGGCGCGCCGCGGTCGGCGGCGGCGATGGTCCTGGTGGTCCCATCGGATGAGACGTAGTTGCCGGTCGTGTCGCCGGAGTTGTACTCGGTCGCGAGACGGTCGTTCGACGAGCAGCCGGCGAGAGCCAGCAAGGCGGCGGCCGACATCGCGATGGCGGTGAGGCGCTTCACACTGCTCCCAGATCGATGGACTCTGCCAGCAATGCTGCCGCAGGTTCCTGATAGTCGACCTCGACGAACGCGCCCGCTCCGTCGGCGCCGGCCGAAGGATCCCAGGCGAGCGTCGTGATGCTCGAGAGCGAGCAGCGGCGATGGCGCGGGTCGGTGGCGAGCGGCTTGCCCTGCACCGTCCTGGACACCATCCAGATCGGGAGCTGGTGGCTCACGAGCACCACCTCGCCGCGCTCGACCGAGTCGTGCGCGGCGGCGACGGCGGCCATCATCCTGGCCGCGACCGAGACGAAGGGCTCGCCCCACGAGGGCTTCCACGGGTTGATCAGCCGGCGGGCCAGCAGCGGGTTCCGGCGCAGCGCCGTGCGGATGTTGGCGCCCTCGAACTTGTTCTCGGGCTCGATGAGACGATCGTCGATCTCCAGGCCGGGTGTCTCGAGAACGCCCCGGAACTCCTCCAGCCAGGGCTGCGCGCTCTCGCGCGTCCTCGTCAACGGACTGGCGTTCACCTTCACGATGCGACGGCCCGCCATCGACTCCGCTGCGAGCTTCGCCATCTGCCGTCCGAGTTCGCTCAGATGGAACTCCGGCAGCCGCCCGTAGAGCACGCCGCCCGGGTTGAGCACCTCGCCGTGACGGACGAGATGGATGAGATCGGCGGGCACGCCGCCCAGTCTACGGTTCGCGCGCCGGCCGGTTCCGAGCGCCGCAGACGCGGCGGCCGCCCGTAGACTCGAGGATCGTGCGCACCCTCGTCAAGAACCTCGCCGCCGCTCCGGATGGACCCGTTTCGGTGTCCGGCTGGGTGGACACGGTGCGCGATCAGAAGAAGGTGCAGTTCGTGGTGCTCCGCGACGAGAGCGGGGCGGTGCAGCTCGTGCACCCGCGCACCGACACCGAGGCGGGCTCGGAGCCGGATGCCACGGCTGCCGCCGTCTCCGCCCTGACCACCGGAACCTTCCTGACCGTCACCGGCGAGCTGAAGCACGATGAGCGCGTCAAGCTCGGAGGCCTCGAGGTCAAGATCGACGCCCTCGACGTCGCAGCCACCGCGCTCGACATCCCGATCGCCGAGGACTCCAGCGTCGACAAGCGCCTCGACTACCGCTGGATCGACCTGCGCCGGCCGGAGATGAACCTGCTGTTCCGCGTGCAGACGACCTTCCTGCACGCGCTGCGCAGCTGGTGGGTCGAGCACGGCTTCATCGAGATCCAGACTCCGAAGCTCATGGCGAGCCCGAGCGAGAGCCGCGCCGAGCTGTTCGAGGTGGAGTACTTCGACCGCAAGGCCTATCTCGCGCAGAGCCCGCAGTTCTTCAAGCAGATGGCCCAGCCGGCCGGCTTCGGCAAGGTCTTCGAGATCGCCCCGGCCTTCCGCGCCGACCCGAGTTTCACGAGTCGGCACGCCACCGAGTACACCTCGATCGACGCAGAGATCAGCTGGGTCGACTCGCACGAGGACGTCATGGCGATGCACGAGCAGCTGCTCGCGGCAAGCCTCACGGCGGTGAAGGAGAAGCACGGCGCGGAGATCGAGGCACTGCTCGGCGTCGAGGTGACGGTGCCGAGCGTGCCCTTCCCGCGCATCCCGCTCGCCGAGGCG
>WOYR01000178.1 GCA_011620705.1 Microbacteriaceae bacterium
TCGCGAAACCCCCTCCCGGCTCCGGGGAAAGCGGGGGACAGCGCCGTAACCTGGCCGCGTGTGGCCTGCCAACCGACGGGATGAGGATCTCGTGACCGAGGACGGAATCGCGAGCGATCTCGCGGCGCCGGCTTCGGCGACGCCCGCCTCCCGTCGCGGCGGCGACATCGCCGAGCCGGTCCGCTCCCAGTGGCGGGCGGAGCTCGCCGCGCTGGGCGGGCGCTCGCCCCTTCTGCACTTCGTCGACGAGCCCAGCACCCGCATCGAGCTGAGCACGACGCATCCGGGCGGCCTCGCGCGTTTCATCACCGGGCAGACCACCCTGCTCTCGCAGCTGATCCGCGACGACGTCGCCCTGCGCGCGGCGCGGCTCGCCGCCGAGCGGATCGCGGCGAAGGGCCTCGAGCTCTCGACCACCCGCGGGATCGACGCCATCCGACTCGGCATCGGCCTCGCCAGATGGACCTCGGGCGACGAGGAGTTCAGCGCGCCGATCCTGCTGCGCCCGCTGGCCATCCGCCGCCACGGCCGCGACTTCGAACTCAAGCTGCGCGGCCTGACCGTGCTGAACCCGGCTCTCGCCCGCGCCCTGGAACGGCAGTTCCGGGTCGTGCTGGATCCGGAAGCCTTCGTCGCACTGAGCGACTCCGACGGCTCCTTCAAGCCGAACGCGGTGATCGACCAGCTGCGCGCGCTGACCGGGCATGTGCCGGGCTTCGCGGTGCAGCCTCGGCTGGTGGTCTCGTCGTTCGCGGAGGTCGCTCCTGCGCTCGTCGCCGATGCCGTGGATCTGGAGCATCCCGTTCTCGACGCCCTGGCGGGCAACGCGACGGCGCGTTGGACGCTGGAGCAGGCCGCGTCACCGGTCGAACCGGTCGACCCCGACCACCGGGACCCCTCCACCGACGTGCTGCTGCTCGACGCCGACGCGGAGCAGGAGCTCGTGATCGCCCAGATCGCCGCGGGCAACTCGCTCGTCGTGCGCACGATGCCCGGCACCGGCGGCACCCAGACCGTCGTCAACGCGCTCGGCGCGCTGATCGGCCAGAACAAGCGCGCGCTCGTGGTCAGCCCGCGCCGTGCGACGCTCCGAGGCGTCGCCCAGCGGCTCGCCGACATCGGGCTGGCCGGCGCGGCGGTCGCGCCCTCCACCCTGCGCCGGGATGTCGTGCGCTCCATCGCGCGCAACGAGCGCGCCCGCCGCCCGGAGCTGAGCGAGGTCGATGACGCCCTCGTGCGCCTGCGGAGCGTGCTCCTCGACTACCGCGCATCGCTGGGCAGACCCGACCCGGTGCTCGCCGTCTCGGTCATCGACTGCGTGACCGAGCTCTCGCGGCTGGCGCTGCTGCCCGACCCGCCTGCCACGACGGCGCGGCTGGACCGTGCCACGGTCGAGCGGATGGCCGGCGAGCGCGCCAGCGTCGCCGCGACCATGCGCGAGGCGGCCCGGCTCGGCGAGTTCCGCTACGGGCCGGGTGACTCGCCCTGGTACGGCGCGCGATTCGCGAACGGCGACGAAGCGCAACGGGCGCACGCCCTCGCGCAGAAGCTGCACGGCGAGGAGCTGCCGCGTCTGCTGGTCAGAGCTCAGCAGTTGATCGGCTCCACGCGGATGCGGCCATTCGAGACGATCGGCGAGCTCGGCGTGTACCTGCGGCTGCTCACCGACATCCGCGACACGCTCGACCGTTTCGTGCCCGCGGTGTTCGACCGATCACTGAGCGAGCTGATCGTGGCGACGGCGCCGCGCCGCGACTCCCGGGAGATGTCGTCCACCAACCGCCGCCGGTTGAAGAAGCTCGCGAAGGAGTATGTGCGCCCCGGCATGCACATCGGCGATCTGCACGACGCACTCGGCGCCATCCAGCGCCAGCGCATCATGTGGCAGCGCTTCGTCGCGTCCGGCGTCCTGCCCGAGGTCCCGACCGGGATCTCGGACGTCGCGGTGGCCTGGCAGCAGGTCTCAGCCGACCTGGCCGCTCTCGACGGTCCGCTCGGCCACACCACGCGCGAGAGCCAGTTCGCCGCGATGCCGCTGCACGGTCTGGGCGAGCTGCTCGCGGATCTGGCTGCGGAATCCGATGTGCTGCAGAACCTGCAGGAGCGCAGCGAGCTGGTCTCCACGATGCGCGACCTCGAGCTGGAACCGCTGCTCACCGACCTCGCCGCGCGGCATGTGCCCGAGGAGCAGATCCCCGCTGAGCTCGAGCTCGCATGGTGGCGCTCGGCGCTGGACGCCCTGCTCGCGGGCGACCGTGCGCTGCTGGGCGCCAAGACGGAGGTGCTGGAGCGGCTTGAAGCCGACTTCCGCCTCGTCGATGAGGCGCACGCGGCGGGCAGCGCCCAGTTGCTCGCCTGGCAGCTCGCCGAGAACTGGAAGATCGGGCTGGTCGACTGGCCGGATGAGGCGGCCGAGTTGAAGCAGCTGCTCGGGGCGGCGCAGCACGGACCCGAGGGCATCACCTCGGCCGCGCTGCAGCGCTCGGCGCCGCACCTCGCGCGCTCGATCGCTCCGATCTGGCTGGCTTCCCCGTACGAGATCTCCGAGGTCACCGACACGATGGCCTTCGACGTGGTGCTGCTGCTGGATGCGGGCGCCACCACCGTCGCTGAGAACGTCGGGGCGATCCGGCGGGCCAAGCAGCTCGTCGCCTTCGGCGATCCGGTCACCCAGACGCCGGCCGCGTTCGAGATCGGCCTCACGGATCCGGATGCCGCATCCGCCCGCCCGGCCGGCGAGCCCGCGGATCCGGGCGCCCGCGCTCTCGACGAGTTGCACGCGCGCTCGGCGCTGGCGCGCCTCGGGGAGTTCCTGCCGAGCATGAGCCTCACCCGCAGCTTCCGCGCGGGCGGCGAGGATCTCGCGGAGCTCGTCAACCGGCGCTTCTACGGCGGCCGGATCGACTCGCTGCCGTGGGCGGGATCCTTCCTCGGGCACGGCAGCCTGGTGCTCGACTACGTGCAGGACGGCACCGGGATGCCCGACGCCGGCACGGGGGCGGTCGAGAGCGTCGACGCCGAGGTGAACCGCGTGGTGGATCTGGTGCTCGAGCACGCTGGGGCGCGTCCGCACGAGTCGCTGATGGTGGTCACCGCGAGCGAGAAGCACGCGGTGCGCGTGCTGCAGGCGGTGCTGGGTGCCATGGCGACGCATCCGGAACTGAGCGAGTTCGTGCTCGGCGACAGCACGGAGGCTTTCGCGGTGCTGCCGATCGAGCGCGCGGTGGCCGAGAGCCGGGATCGCGTCATCTTCTCGATCGGCTACGGCCGCACGCCGCACGGCCGCGTGCTGGCGGATTTCGGCCCGCTCGGCCAGCCGGGCGGCGAGCGCCTGCTCGCGGTCGCCATGACCCGCGCCCGGCGCTCGCTGGTGATCGTCACCTGCTTCCGCCCCTCCGATATCGACGACGGACGCCTGCAGCACGGCGCAGTGGCGCTCGCCGAGATCCTCGACGAGGTCGCCGCCCGGCGGGCCGAGCCGCCGCTGCCGGATGACAGCGACCCGATGCTCGTCGATCTCTCGCGCCGGCTCGCCTCGCGCGGACTGCGCACCGCCCTCGGACACCGCGGCAAGCTCGGCCTGGTGGCGGCGAACGGCGGCACCTGCGTCGTCATCGACACCGATGCCGTGCTCGCCGGTCGCAGCCTGCGCGAGTCGCTGCGCCTGCGCCCCGAGGTTCTGCGGCGCCTCGGCTGGCATTACGCGCGCGTGCACGCCTTCGAGCTCTTCAGCGATCCGGATGCCGTCGCCGACCGGATCGCCCGCATCGCCGGCCTGCAGGGCGGACTCATGACGCAGGAGATCGCCGTCGTTGACGCATCCCAGCACGCCTGAGCCGGACGAGCCGGCGCCTCAGAAGCGGGAACGGCAGCGTCGGACGCGACGGGTGACGACGCCGCCGCCCCTCGGGACCGACCCGGCTCCAGCGCCCGAGCCGTCACGGCATCCGACGGGCGAGAACGACGAGCGGATGCGCGCGGACAAGCCACCTCACTACTGACGCTCCAGTTGTGTAGGACCGTCCTACACAACCGGAGCGCACCGTGCGGCTACCTCCCGCCGGCGTTCTCCTTCGCCAGCAGATCGCGGATCTGGGTCAGCAGCTCGAGCTCGGTCGGTGCGGCCGGCGCCGCCTCCACGGGCGGCTTGAGACGGCTCTGGATCCTCTTCACGTAGTTCATGGGCACGATGAGGGCGAAGTAGACGACGACCGCGATCAGCAGGAACTGGATGACCGCCGAGATCACGGCGCCCCACGACAGCACGACGGCGGCCTGGTCGCCCATCGCCGGGCGCAGCGTGATGCCGGCCTTCGCCAGGTCGCTCGAGTTGAACAGCAGCGAGATCACCGGATTGAGGATGCCGGTCACGAGGCCGTTCACGATGGCGGTGAAGGCGGTGCCGATGACCACGGCGACGGCGAGATCGATGACGTTGCCGCGGAGGATGAACTCCCTGAAGCCCTTCAGCACGGTTACTCCTTACTCGACTTGCTCGGCTTGCTCGATGACGACGGGGGCGCAGACGACGAGGGCGCAGACGACGAAGACGACGCCGCGCTCGACGGCGACTCGGTCTTCGCCGCCGGTGCCGAGGACTCCGATGACGGCCCGGAGCCCTCCGACGCCGGCTTCGCCCGGCTGTCGGTGCGGTAGAAGCCAGAGCCGTTGAAGGTCACTCCCACGGCGGTGAACAGTTTGCGCAGCGGGCCGCCGCAGTTCGGGCAGACGGTGAGGGTGTCATCCGTGAAAGCCTGCTGGATGTCGAAAGCCTCGCCGCACTGAGTGCAGCGGTAGGAATAGGTGGGCATGGGCAGCGGTCCTCAGAACGTGACGATGCCGCCCGGAGTCACGACGCCGTTGACGGGCATGTCGTGACGCTCGCGCGGCACGGAGTCGACGAGTTCGTCGTCGAAGATCACAGCATAGACGGGAGGGCAGGACTCCATGCTGCCGAGCGTCTTGTCGAAGTAGCCCATGCCCCAGCCCATCCGCATCCCGCTGCCGCGCTCGACGCACGCGGCGGGCACCAGGATCAGGTCGACGTCGTTGATCGCGATCGGCCCGAGCAGCTCGCCGGTCGGGGTCGGCATCCCCAGCACGTCGACGTCTTCGGCAGCGCCGTCGTAGTGGGCCCAGTCGAGCAGGCCGTCGTCGCGGGAGACCGGGATGAGCACGCGGGTGCCCTGCTCGGCCGCCCACCGCAGGAAGTCGCGGGTGTCGGGCTCGTCGGGTGTCGACAGGTAGGCGGCGAGGTAGCCGGCGTGCAGATCGCTGCTCAGTTGGATGAGGTTCTGCGTCAGGGCCTTCTCATCGACGGCTCTCTTGGTGCGGGGCGTCACGCGTCGGCGTTCGCGGAGCTCGGCGCGCAACGCGCGCTTGCGGGCGTCCACGTCTTCGGCCACGCTGCGAGTCTATGGGGGACTCATGCGAAACGCGCGCGGCCCAGCCGATAGCCTGACTGGCATGGCTTTCCTCATCAGAAAAGCGGTCATCCCCGTGGCCGGGCTGGGCACGCGCTTCCTGCCCGCGACCAAGGCGCTGCCCAAGGAGATGCTGCCGGTCGTCGACAAGCCGGCCATCCAGTACGTCGTCGAGGAGGCGGTCGCCGCCGGCCTCAGCGATGTGCTCATGGTCACCGGCCGCAACAAGAACGCGCTCGAGAACCACTTCGACCGGG
>WOYR01000012.1 GCA_011620705.1 Microbacteriaceae bacterium
CCACGAGCACGGGCATCTCGCTGCCGACCGGTTCGAGCGCGAACCCCGCATTCAACATCACGTCGTCGCAGCCCTGGGCTGTGGTCCCCGGGTCGGGCGGGGATGCGGAGTTCCGCTACGAGATCGACAACTCGAAATACGGTTCCACCGGCATCATCCGGCTCCGCGCCACCGGCAAGGTCGGCAACGAGACCCGCTCCGTCATCGCCGACCTGAAGCAGAACGGTTTCAACGACTACGTGTACTACACGAACTTCGAGGTGCAGGATCCGACCATCAGCGGGGAATCGGCGAGCTGCGGCAACTACTACTGGCTGCGCCCGGGGAGCTGCACCGACATCCAGTTCGCGCCCGGCGACGTACTGCGCGGCAAGGTGCACTCGAACGACCGGCTCCTGGTCTGCAACTCCGACTTCAAGGGAGCGGTGACCACAGCAAGCCAGACCACCCCGCTCTACGCGATCAACGGCGGATGCGGCGACGCCACCTGGGAGTCGGGCAAGCCGATCAAGACCAAGTCGATCGACATGCCGCCGACCAATCAGGAGATGCGAAAGGAGACGCGCAACGACCTGCCGTCGGAGGTGCCCAAGCCCGGATGCTTGTACACCGGTCCGACCAGTATCACCCTGAACAGCAACGGGACGATGACGGTGGTCTCTCCGTGGACCAAGTTCACCAACTACTCGAAGACGACCGGGATCCCGAGCACCAATCCCGCCCGTTGCGGGATCCCAGGAACCGCAGCCGGTCAGCTCGGCAGTTCAGCGGGCGCAACCTTCGCGGTCCCCACCGACAACCTGGTCTTCGTGCAGAACGTGCCGTCCGACACGACGGACCCGAACTACTGGTCGAGCACGGCCAAGCCGGCGGCCTTCACCTGCACGACCGGGACCACCAACGGCCGTAGCAAGGAAGGCTGGACCTTCGGCAGCCTCGCCTACCCCCGCGCCAGCGAGGATCCGCCCCTCACCTCGACGGTGTCCGCACCCGCATACGGATGCCGCCACGGCGACGCATACACCAGCGGCACGCTCAAGGGCCACATGACCATCGCCTCGGAGAACTACATCTACATCGTCGGCAACCTGCTCTATTCCGACAACCAGCAGGATCTGCTCGGTCTGGTGGGGAACAACGCGGTCTGGATCTGGAACCCGATGAAGAGCATCAACTCCTCGGGGCCGAGCGGGACCGCACTGCTCGCGCAGAACCGGACGATCTACGGTGCGATCCTCTCCGTCGCGCACACCGTGCAGGTGCAGAACTACCAGATCGGTGGCGCCCGCGGCACCCTGAAGGTCGTCGGCAGCATCGCGCAGAAGTTCCGTGGGACGGTCGGTCAGGGCTCGAACGGCTTCCTCAAGGACTACGGCTACGACACCCGTCTGACCTACCAGTCGCCGCCGAAATTCCTGATGCCGACCTCAACCACCTACAACACGACTCAGATCGCCGGCGTGCCCGCCGCATTCAATCCGGACGGGAGCCCGAGATCATGATCGGAGCCGCCGCCCCGCTCATCGCCCTCGTCGGAGTCACCGGTCTCGCGATCGGCTCCTTCCTCAACGTGGTCGTGTACCGCGTGCCCGCCGGCATGTCGGTCGTGCGTCCGCGCTCGGCCTGCCCGAACTGCGGTCACGAGATCACCGCGCGCGACAACGTGCCGGTGCTGTCGTGGCTGCTGCTGCGCGGCAAGTGCCGCGACTGCGCCGAGCCCATCTCGAAGCGGTATCCGCTCGTCGAGCTCGCGGGCGCCGCCGCCTTCGTCATGGTCGGGCTCTGGGCGGCGCCGCAGTTCGCCGTGGCATCCGGCGTGACGGCGGTTGTGGCGGCGGTGCTGCACCTCGTCGCGCTCCTCTACCTCGCGGCCATCAGCCTGGCGCTCGCGATCATCGACATCGAGACGCACCGGCTGCCGAACGTCATCGTGCTGCCGGGCTACGCGGTGGGCGCGGTGCTCCTCGGCACTGCCGCCCTGCTGCAGGGCGATCTCATGGGGCTCGGACGGATGGCGGCGGGAGCGGGCATCCTGTTCGCCTTCTACTTCGTGCTGGCGATCATCTCGCCGCGCGGCATGGGCATGGGCGACGTCAAGCTCGCCGGCGTGCTCGGACTCTTCCTCGGCTCTCTGGGCTGGGGTCAGCTGGCAGTGGGGGCGGGCGCAGCATTCGTGCTCGGCGGGCTGTTCAGCATCATCCTGCTCATCACCAGGCGCGCGGGGCGCAAGAGCGGCATTCCGTTCGGGCCCTGGATGCTGCTCGGTGCATGGGTGGGTGTGTTCGCGGGCCAGGCGATCGCGGGGAGCTACCTCGCCATCGTGGGTCTCTGAGTGGGGGAGAAGAAAGGTCATGGCTAGATCAATTGTCGGGCTCGACATCGGGCATGGAGTGCTGCGCGCGGCGGAGGTGGCCAACCCGGCCAAGCCCCGGCCGACGCTGCTGCGCTACCACGAGATGTCGGTGCCGATCGAAGCAGTCAACCGGGGCGAGGTCACCGACCCGGCTCTCGTCGCACAGGCGCTGAAGGTGATGTGGTCGCGAGCCAAGTTCGGCACCAAGGATGTCGTGCTCGGCATGGGCAACCAGCGCGTGCTCTCGCGCGACTACAGCGTCCGGGCGCAGCCGCTGGACCGCATCCGCGAGTCGCTGCCGTTCCAGGTGCAGGACCTGCTGCCCGTCCCGGTGGCGGATGCGCTGCTCGACTTCTACCCGATCTCGCGCGAGATGACCGATCAGGGTCCGATGATCAACGGCCTGCTCGTCGCCGCGATCAAGGAGGCCGTGCTGGGCAACGTCGAGGCGGTCGAGGGGGCCGGCTTGCACGTGGCGGAGGTCGACCTGATCCCGTTCGCCCTGACCCGCCTGCTGCTCGGCTCCTCGAGTTCGACCGGGGTGACCGCGCTCGTCGACATCGGCGCCTCCACCACCAACGTGGTCATGGCCATCGGCGGGGTTCCGCACTTCGTACGGGTGCTGGCGTCGGGGTCCCGCGAGATCAGCGACGCGATCGTCGCCAAGCACGGCATCGCCTTCGACGACGCCGAGCGGATCAAGCGGCAGTTCGGAGTCGCGCCGCAGGTGGTCACGCCCGAGCAGCGCCCTGTGATCGACACGATCCACGGCGCAACGGGGGAATTGCTCGGCAGCGTGCGCAATACGATCAGCTACTTCGTCAACAGCCGGCCGAACATGCCCGTCACCCAGCTCATGCTCAGTGGTGGCGGTGCCGAGATGCCGGGGATCCGCGAGGCCTTCGCCGAGCTGACCCGGCTGCCTGTCGCGGAGGCGGACCCGTTCGCCCACGTGGCAGTCGCTAAGTCCATCGCAGCGGACGGCATCCGCGCCGCCCGGAGCAAGGCTCCGGTCGCGATCGGCCTCGCCGTGGGGAGCGTCGCATGAGCCTCGCATTCTTGACCAAGCCGATCGGCGGCTCCAAGAAGGGCGCCGCCGACGACACCGACAAGCCGGGCAAGGGCAGGCCGGCCGGCCCCGTTCGCGGCGGTTCGCCCGCGAGCTCGCATGTCGCGGTCGGCGGCCCACCTCGCGTCGACCTGATGCCGCCCGAGGTGCAGCTCAAGCGGTCGCAGTTGCGGACCCGGCGATCTCTGCGCCTCGTGCTCTTCGCTGTCTTCCTGGTTGTCGTGGTCGCCTGCGGCGGCGCCTGGGCGTGGAGCACGCTCGCCCAGACCTCGCTCGCGACGGCGCAGTCGGAGCAGCAGTCGCTCATCGCCCAGCAGGCCAAGTACTCCAAGGTGACGACGATCCAGGACGCGACCACCCTCATCAAGGCGGCTCAGATCGTCGGCGATGCAACCGAGATCGACTGGCAGGACTACCTGAGCAGACTGCAGGCGACCCTTCCGGCCGGCGTCACCCTCGCCACGGTGAGCATCGACACGGCGGATCCGATGACGGCGTACGCCCAGTCGGCGACGCCGCTGCAGGGCGACAGGATCGCGACACTCGCCTTCACCGCGACCAGCCCGTCGCTCCCCTCGATCCCGGTGTGGCTCGATGGCCTGAAGACGCTGCCGGGATTCGTCGATGCGACGCCCGGCCAGGTCAGCCTGGCCGACGGGGTCTACTCCGCGGATGTCACGATGCACATCGGGACGGACGCCTTCGCGAACCGCTTCGACCCGAAGAAGAAGGATGCCGCGAACGCGGGGACATCCAGCGCATCCACCGTTGGGGGGAACTGACATGCAGACGCACCGGATCATCAGCGGCATGACCGTGTTCCTCATGGTCGTCCTGGTCGCGGCCGGATGGTTCCTGGTCGCTCAGCCGCAACTGGCTGCCGCCGACACCGCGAACAAGACCCTGGCCGGGGTCCAATCGCAGACCGCGGCGACGCGGGCGACCATCACGCGCCTGATGGGCGAGCAGAAGAAGCTGCCGAGCCTCACCAAGGACCTGGCAGCGCTTCGCCTCTCCATCCCGGCAGGGGCCGAGAGCTCGGCGTACATCAATGGGCTCGACGCGCTGGCCGCAGCGTCCGGGGTGACGATCACCGAGCTGAAGCTGGACGATCCTGTGGCCTACTCGTCACCGGTACCCGCCGCACCCGCTCCCGCTGCGGCGGGCGCGAAGCCCAGCCCGACGCCAACTCCGACGCCAACTCCGACGCCCACTCCGAAGGCTGCGCATGCGGCTGCCGCAGCGGGATGGACTCCGCCGAGCGACGCGCGGATCACCGGATCCAACTTCATCGCGATCCCGGTCTCCGTCTCGACCTCGGGTGACTGGCCGACGACGCTCGCCTTCATCAAGGGCTTGCAGAGCGGGCAGCGGCTGTTCCTGGTCACCGGCCTCTCCACCGAGCAGGACACCAGCGGCGCGCTGAAGGCGACGGTCAAGGGCTACATCTACGTGCTGCTGGACCCGGCGTCTGCGAAGGTCGACGCCGCGGCGGCCACCACGCCCGCCCCGACCCCGACGGTCACCCCGACCCCGACGGTCACCCCGAACCCGTCGGGCTCCGCGACGCCCACTCCGACGCCGAGCCCGACGCCTGCCAAGTAGCGAACGCTGCGAAGCAGGGGGCCGTCCGTCCGCGCACAGCGGAACGGGCGGCCCCTCGCTCATTGCGGCAGATTGCGCCGACGGGCTACACTTGAGCATGTGTGTGCGCGTCACGCACGCTTCCCCTGCCCCGAATATGAGCCGGCCCGGCTGTGTCCCATTCACAGCAGGTCGGCGAGTCTTCATGTGCGGGAAGGGCCGAACGGCCCCCACGGCATATCCGCCAGCAGTCCCGGAACGGTTCCGGCCCGGGTGACGGATTGCGATGGAAGTCCATCAACCGCTGTCACCGTGCAGCGACATCAAGGAGCACTTTTGCCCACCATCCAGCAGCTGGTCCGCAAGGGCCGCAAGCCGAAGGTCGTCAAGACCAAGGCACCGGCCCTCAAGGCCAACCCGCAGCAGCGCGGCGTCTGCACCCGCGTCTACACGACCACCCCGAAGAAGCCGAACTCGGCCCTTCGCAAGGTCGCCCGCGTCAAGCTCTCCAACGGCACCGAGGTGACCGCATACATCCCCGGTGAGGGCCACAACCTGCAGGAGCACTCCATGGTGCTCGTGCGCGGCGGTCGTGTGAAGGACCTCCCCGGCGTTCGCTACAAGATCATCCGCGGCGCCCTCGACACCCAGGCGGTCAAGAACCGCAAGC
>WOYR01000032.1 GCA_011620705.1 Microbacteriaceae bacterium
GTCATCTACGCCGCGCTCGAGGACATCGAGAACTCGCTCAAGGGCATGCTCAAGCCGGAGTTCGAAGAGGTGCAGTCCGGCGTCGCCGAGATCCGTGAGATCTTCCGCAGCAGCAAGGCAGGCAACATCGCCGGCGTCATCGTGCGCAGCGGGACGATCACGCGCAACGCCAAGGCGCGGGTCATCCGCGACGGCGTCGTCGTCGGCGACAACCTGGCCATCGAGTCGCTTCGACGGTTCAAGGATGATGTCACCGAGGTGCGGACGGACTTCGAAGCCGGCATCGGGCTGGGCAGGTTCAACGACATCCAGGTCGGGGACGAGATCGAGACGATCGAGCTCAAGGAGAAGGTCCGGGTCTGAGGGCCGATCACCTGATCCAGCGACGAGGGAGAACAGCATGGCGGGATCGGACCGACCGGCGAAGATGGGCGACCTCATCCGCCAGGTGATCGCGCAGCGGCTCGAGAAGGGCCTGCGCGACCCGCGGATGGGGTTCGTGACGATCACTGATGTGCGCGTCACCGGCGACCTGCAGCACGCCAGCGTGTTCTACACCGTGTACGGCAGCGATGAGGAGCGCGCCGACACGGCGGCTGCCCTCAGAGCGGCGACCGGTCTGCTGCGCACCGAGGTGGGCAAGAACATCACAACGCGGCTGACGCCGACGCTCGAGTTCATCCCGGACGGGATCCCCGAGAACGCGGCGATCATCGACTCGCTGCTGCGCGAGGCCCAGGAGCGGGACAGCGCGGCGGCCGCGCTGGCCTCCACCGCGAGGTACGCGGGCGATGAGGATCCCTACGTGAAACCGCGGCAGATCGCAGAAGACGATGCAGACGATGAGCTCTGAGGAGGAGCCCTGACAAGGACCGGCTGATCGGCGGAAGCGGCTACTTCAGCAGCCGCGACAGCACCCGGTCGGCGAGCGGCCTGCCGCCGGTCTGGCAGCCGGGGCAGTACTGGAAGGTCGAGTCGGCGTAGATCACCTGGCGCACCGTGTCGCCGCAGACCGGGCACGGCAGGCCGGTGCGGCCGTGCACCCGGAGGTTGCTCTTCTTCTCGCCCTTCAGCTCGCTGGCCGAGACCCCGTCCGCGCGCTCGATCGCGGCGCGGAGGGTGGACTGGAGGGCTGCGTAGAGGCGGGCAACGTCATCCGGGCCCATGTCGGCGGCTTTGAACGGCGACATCTTCGCGGCATGCAGGATCTCGTCGGAGTAGGCGTTGCCGATCCCGGCGATCGTCGACTGGTTGCGCAGCACGCCCTTGATCTGCGCGCGGCCCTGCGACTTCAGGATGCCTTCGAACACCTCGAGGGTGAATCCCGGGTCCAGCGGATCGGGCCCGAGTCGCGCGACGCCCCCGACCTCGTCCGGGGAGCGCACCAGCGAGATCGCCAGGCTCTTCTTCGTGCCGGCTTCGGTGATGTCCAGCCCCGAGCCGTCGTCGAGCACCAGCCGTGCAGCCATCGGCCCTTTGCCTGGCCCGCGGAGCATCGGCGCCGGTGCGGCGTTGCGCCAGCGCAGCCACCCGGCCCGCGCCAGATGTATGAGCAGGTGCAGCTGCTGGTCGTCGACCGTGCGCACATGCAGATCGAGGTATTTGCCGTGCCGGGTCACCTCGGTGATGGTCGCACCGAGCAGCACATCCAACGGCGGGTCGTAGCTCTTGAGTGCCGGGAAGGCGAGGATCTCGAGCCGGTCGAGCACGCGTCCGCTCAGGCGCCGGGACAGTTCGGTCGTCAGCGCCTGGACTTCGGGGAGTTCCGGCATGCGTCCAGTCTGAGGCAGCGCCGCGCGATCCGCAGCGGGCTGCGGCACCTGGTCGATCGGCCGGCCGGCTTCATCCCACTCGCCCCCCGGCGATTCGTGCGAAATCGTCGCTTGGCACCAGGAGACCGACGATTTGGCACGAATCCTGCCCCCCGGGGTCGGGCGGCGGGGTCGGTCGCGAGTCGTTCGGGTTGTGCCGGGTCAGAGGAGGGGGAGCGTGTAGCCCTCGTCTGGGCCGCCGGTCACGAGGCCGTCGCGCAGCAGGCCGGCGAGAGCGCGGTGGAGCTGGGCGGCATCCGGCCAGAGGGTGGCGATCGCGTCGTCAGGAACCGGGATGTCGGCAGCGCGCAGCTCGCGCAGCACCAGTCCCCGTACCTGGCGGTCAGAACCCTCGTACCTCTTCTGGCGCGGAGCCCGGACGCCCTCGTAGTCCGGGTAGCCGGCGGCCCGCCAAGCGCAGAGGCCGGAAAGCGGGCACTCATCGCATCTCGGCGACCGCGCGACGCAGACCGTCTGCCCGAGTTCCATCGCGCCGGCGTTCGTCAGCCGCGCCCGCTCGGGCGGCGCCGGCAGGATCGCGTCCATCACCTCGAGGTCGCGCCGTGTCCGCGCCGGGCCCGGCTCGGCCCGGCCGTCGATGGCCCGCGCGAGCACGCGGCGGACGTTGCCGTCGACCACCGGGGTTCGCACCCCGTAGGCGAAAGCCGCGACCGCGCGCGCCGTGTATGGGCCGACGCCCGGCAGTTCGAGCAGTTCATCGACATCCGATGGCACCCGGTTGCCGTGCCGCTGGGCGATGGCGACGGCGGCGCCGTGCAGCCTGAGCGCGCGGCGCGGGTAGCCGAGTCGCCCCCAGGCCCGCACCGCATCGCCCGGCGGCACCGCCGCGAGGTCGGCAGGGGTCGGCCAGCGTGCGAGCCACTCCGTCAGCCGCGGGATCACCCGTGCGACCGGTGTCTGCTGCAGCATGAACTCGGAGACCAGGATGCCCCAGGCCGGGAAGTCCGGATGCCGCCACGGCAGCTCGCGATGCCCCGCGGCGTACCAGGCGGCCAGCAGTTCGCCCGCCGGCCGGGCCGTCGGCTCGTCGAGCTGCATCTCCCGGCCGCCGCTCACGGCTCAACAGTAGGCTGACCGACATGGCCAGGTGGGCGCCGGAGCGCCGCGACACGATCCGCGCTCTTGCCGAGGAGCTGCTTCAGAATTACTCGCGCGGCCGGATCGTCGTCGCCATCGACGGTGCGGACGGGGCGGGCAAGTCGGTGTTCGCCGACGACTTCGCCACCGAGCTCCGTTCTCTCGGGCACACCGTGTTCCGGGCCTCGATGGACGACTTCCACCGGCCCCACGCGCTCCGCTACGCGAAGGGCCGCTACTCGGCGGAAGGCTTCTACGAGGACTCCTTCGACTACTCGGCCTTCCGCCGCGTGCTGCTCGAGCCCTTCCGGCTCGCCGGCTCCACAGGATTCCAGACCGCCTTCTTCGATCTGGAACGCGACGTCGCCTTCGAGGCGAAGTGGGAGACAGGGCCGGCCGATGCCTTTCTGATCGTCGACGGGCTGTTCCTGCTGCGGCCCGAGCTGAAGGGCATCTGGAACTTCTCGGTGTGGCTCGATGCGCCCGACGAGGTGCGACGGGAGCGGATGATCGTGCGCGACGGATCCCACCCCGAGTTCGACGAACCGCGCGAGCAGCGCTGCCTCGGCGCCCAGGATCGCTACCAGCGCGAGGCGGCGCCGCGCACCGCGGCATCCGCGATCGTCGACAACAGCGACTACGACCACCCGCGGCGGGTGTTCGCGGACAGCTGTTAACCGCCCTGGACCGTCACCCGCGCCACGAGTTGCTCGGGCGTCATGAACCTCCCTGTGCGCTCGACCTCGTGCACCATGGCGACGATCTGCCCGTTGATGGGCGCCGCGATCCCGCCATGCTCGGCCGCCGCGACGACCGCGCCGTTGAGGAAGTCGATCTCGGTGGGTTGACCGCGCTTGATGCTCTGCAGCGTCGATCCCGGATTCGGCACAGAGCCCATCCGCGCCGCCAGGGTCTTCGGGAACCGCGCCCCGAAGACGAGCGGCGCCCAGCCGATCGCGCCGAGCACCCGGCCGTCGACGCCCTGCACCCTGCCGAAGCGGATGCCGAGCCGTCGTGCCACGCGCACCGTCTCGCGCATGCTCGCCGTCATGATCCGCCGCAGTCCGGGGTCGGCGATCACCTCCTGCACGCTCAGTCCGGTGATCGCGGGCAGGGCGTTGACGTGGTTGATGAGCAGCTTCGTCCACTGCGCGCCGAGGATGTCGTCGGTCACCTCGACGGGCAGGGCCCCGCGCAGCACTTCGCTGACGCTCTCGAGCAGTTCGGGAGAGGTGCCTGCGCCTGCGCCCACGATCAGCGGCAGGGGCGCGGTGACGGTCACGTGACCGGGTTCGAGATAGGAGGCTGCGAACAGGGCGAGTCCGCCGAGCACGGGGGACTCCGGCAGCAGCTCCCTCGCCACCTCGAGGCCGCCGAGGCCGTTCTGGGCGACGAGCAGAGGTGCGGTGCCGAGCGCCTCACGGTTGGCACGCAGCGCTGCCGCGGCATCCTGCGCCTTGGTGGCGAGGATGACGAGCTCCGGAGCCGCCCCAGCGGTCCGGCCGAGCGCCTCGTGCGCGGCCACATGGGCCACGTGCTCGCCCCAGCCGCCGTCGAGCCGGAGTCCGTGCTGCTGGATGGCCGCGAGGCCGTCGCCGCGAGCCGTGACCTCGACGTCGTGGCCGGCCCGGTCGAGAAGGGCGGCCAGGGTCCCCCCGACCGCTCCGGCTCCGATCACCGCGATGCGCATGGCGTCGAGCCTACGAGAATGCGGCAGGCGCCGACCGGCTCGGACTCGGCGGCGTCCATCGGCGCCATCGTCCACCTGGTGGTGAGATACCGTGTCAAGCGTGACATCCAAGATCTCCGCCTCGCCGATCGAGCCCGCAACGCGGATGCGCGCAGCGGACGCGCATACGCCGAGCTGCTGAGCGACCGCGGGCCGCTGCTCGGCCCGGTGAGCGGCATCCTGCTGGTCGACAAGCCGGGCGGCATCACCAGCCACGACGTCGTGGCGCGCACCCGTCGCGCCCTCGGCACCCGCAAGGTCGGCCACGCCGGCACGCTCGACCCGATGGCGACCGGTCTGCTGATCCTCGGGGTCGGCAGTTCGACCCGCCTGCTGACCTATCTGGTCGGCTTGGGCAAGCAGTACACGGCGACGATCCGGCTCGGGCAGAGTTCGACGACCGACGATGCCGACGGTGAGATCTCAGCGGGACGCGATGCCTCCGGCCTCACCCGGGGTGACATCGAGGCCGGCATCGCCGCGCTGCGCGGCGAGATCGCCCAGATCCCGTCGGCCTTCAGCGCCATCAAGGTGGACGGCCGGCGCTCCTACGAGCGCGCCCGCGCCGGCGAGGCGGTCGAGCTCGCGCCGCGTGCGGTCACCGTCTCTCGCTTCGAGGTGCTCGACGAGCGCCGCGATGGGCCTTTCGTCGACCTGGACGTGGTGGTCGAGTGCTCATCGGGCACCTACATCCGGGCGCTCGCCCGCGACCTCGGGGCGGCGCTCGGGGGCTCGACAGGGGTCGGCGGCCATCTGACGGCGCTGCGGCGCACGGCGGTGGGCCCGTTCGAGGTCGCGGATGCCGTCGCCGTCGATGCGATCACCTCCGCCGCCGTGCTGCCCCCGGCCGAGGCGGCCGGGCGGCTGTTCCCGAGCGCCCGGCTGTCCCTGGAGCAGCTCGTGCGCCTCACCCAGGGCAAGGCGGTCGAGCTGGAGGAGCCCGATGCGCCCGTCGTGGCGGCGCTCTCTCCATCCGGGTCGCTGGCGGGCCTGGTCT
>WOYR01000218.1:0-2307 GCA_011620705.1 Microbacteriaceae bacterium
GACTGTGATTTCGTGTCGCCATCTCACTTCGCCTGGTCGTAGCTGTCGACGACCGCGACGGTGAGCGCGAACTCGACCGGGGCTGCGCCGAACAGCAGCCGCCCGGCCTCGGCCGCGGCCTCGCGCAACGCGGCCTCCACCTCGGCTGCCAGCGCGGCCGGCGTGTGCACGATCACCTCGTCGTGCAGGAAGAACACCAGGTGCGGGCGCGCGGTGAGCGCGGCATCCGCCTCGTCGCCGCCGCCCAGATGCCACAGCCGTCGCCGAACCGAGCCCATCCAGCACATGGCCCACTCCGCGGCTGTGCCCTGCACGACGAAGTTGCGGGTGAACCGGCCCCAGCTGCGGGCGTCACTGCGGGACTGCCGCAGCTGGGCATCCGACGCGGTCTCGTCATAGGCGTCGCCGTGGCCGGGCGGCGAACTGCGGCCGAGCCAGGTGCTGACGACCTCGCCGCGCTCCCCGGCACGGGCCGCGTTCTCCACATAGGCCATGGCGACCGGGAACGCCCGCTCGATCCGCGGCCTCATGCGGCCGCTCTCGCCGGTGGTCCCGCCGTAGATCGCGCCGAGCATCCCGTACTTGGCCTGCGGACGGGTCTCGACCGCGCCGGCGTCGACCATGCCCTGGTACATGTCCTGCGCCTGCCCGGCGCGGGCCATCGCCGCGTCGCCGGACATCGCGGCCAGCACGCGCGGCTCGAGCTGCGAGGCGTCGGCGACGACGAAGGTCCAGCCCGGATCGGCGATGACCGCCCCGCGCACCTGGCTCGGCAGCTGCAGCGCTCCCCCGCCGTCCGCGGCCCAGCGGCCCGTCACCACCCCGCCGGGCACGTAGACCGGATGGAAACGGCCGTCGTGCACCCATTCCTCCGCCCAACGCCAGCCGTTCGCGGTATGGAGGCGGGACAGCTTCTTGTACTCCAGCAGCGGCGCGATGGCGGGATGCTGGATCCGCTTGAGCTCCCAGGACCGGGCGGAGCTCGCTCGGATCCCGGCGCGCTGCAGGCCTTTGACCAGCTCGACCGGGGAGTCGGGGTTCAGCTCGGGTTCATCGAGGGCCTCGCGCACCTGGGCGAGCAGGGCCTCCATCCGCGCAGGCCTCGCACCCGGTGCCGGCCTCGAGCCGAGCAGCTCGGTGAGCAGCTCGTCGTGACGCTCGGGATTCCAGGGAATGCCGGCGAACCGCATCTCCACCGCGATGAGCGCGCCGACGCTCTCGGCCGCGAGCAGCAGCGCCAGGCGGCCGGGCTGGGTGCTGCCCTCGACGGCGGCGCGCTGCCGCATCCATTCGGCGACCGGGTTGTCATCCGCCGAAGGCGGCTCGAGCTCGAACAGCGCGTCGGAGGCTCCGCGCCCGGCGGGGGTCGGCCGGTCCCAGCCGTCGCGCGGGCTCGTGGCGAGTTCCGAACCGGCCGTCGAGGCGGCGTTCCGCAGGATGCGGTGGCTCAGCCGCAGGTCGACGCAGCGTTCGATCCGCACCCCCGCCGCGAGCAGCGGGAGGTACCACGTGGAGGTGTCGTTCCAGACCCAGCGCGGATGCCGCGGCTCCTGCTCGCGCACGAACTCCGTGAGCCCGCCATCGTCGAGTTCCCAGCGCCGGAGCTCGCGCCCGTCATCCTCGAGCTCGACCGCGGTCAGTGCCGGGCCGGAGCGGCTCAGCGCGACGTGCATGCTCCCAGTCTGCCCCAGCGGTCGGAGGAGGACTGGTCACCATGAGTTCCGGCGTCGGTGTCAGCCTTCGGCCGTGAGCTCCTTGACCATGCCGAGCTCGCGTCCCGACTCCCCCGCGAACTCGCTGCGCACCTCGAACCCGGATCGCTCATGGGAGCGGATCGCCGGGAGGTTCGTCTCGTGCACGTCAAGGGTCAACGCGCGGTCGCCGCGCGAGCGCGCCCAGCCGACGGCGGTGGCGAGCAGGGCATCGATCACGCCTGCCCCTCGGCCGGAAGGGGCGACGTAGACGCCGACGACCGTCGGCAAGTCCATGTCGGGGACGCGGTCGAAATAGTCGGGAACACCAGCCGGTCGCACGATCACGGCGAGCGAGCCGATCAGCTCCTCGCCGCGATCCGCCAGGAACTGCGCACCGCCGGTCCCCTCGGCCATCGACGCGGCGCGGGTCTGCCACTCCTCGTCCGGGCGCGCCGCCGCCTGCTCGACGCTCTCGAGGAAGGCGACCGGCGCCATCGGATCCTTGAGCGCCTGCAGTCGCAGAGCCCGGATGCGCTGCCAGTCATCGGCGCGCACCCGGCGCACCATCACATCGGCCGCGAGGGGACGGGACGGGCTCTCACTCATGCAGCAG
>WOYR01000218.1:2407-5597 GCA_011620705.1 Microbacteriaceae bacterium
TGATGCGGCCGGGGATGACCTCCTCGCGGGTCTGACCCTCGTCCTTCAGGTGCTCGAACCCCATGGTGGTGCCCGCCGGGTTCTCGCTCCAGGACGCGGTGATCACCCAGTCCGGGTCGTAGGGGAAGGCGTCGATGCCGCCGAAGTCCTGGATGGCATCCGAGTGCGCGTCGAAGACGCGCAGCGCATAGCCGCCACCGTCGATCTTGATCACGAAGCCGCTCACGGTGTCGCTGAAGACGACCGCGCCCGGGTTCGCATCGTCCCGCCCGCGCACGACCGCCTCGCCGTCGACGAGCACGCCGTCGACCCGGATGCCGTCGCCGGCGGCCGCCAGCACTTTCAGCCCCGACTCGCCTTTCGGCAGCGGCGCCCAGCGCCCCGGGACGCCCCAGACGGTCTGCTCGGAGTCGATGGCCTGCGTGTTCGTCAGCGCCAGGCTCCCCTGGGGCTGCACGACCGCGAGTTCACGGCGCTGGTGGAAGTACGCGTACTGCTCGGCCGGTGCCTTCTCGGCCGAATTCGTATCAGTGGCGGTGGTCGCGGCGTCGGTCATGGGATCCATCCTCGTGCAAGTCACCGACCTCAACCAGGCCCGACACCGGAGCATTCCAGGGGCTCGCATTCACGGCACGCTCAGACGGCGCATCCGGGAACTCCCTAGAATGCCCAGGATGCCAACGACCCCGAAGTCGCCTCCCGCCGAGGAGAAGACGCCCACCCCGGCCCTGACCAACAAGCAGCGACGCAAGCTCTCCAAGAAGGAGCAGGCGGCGTACTCGCTCGAGATGGTCGAAGTGCGCCGCCGGGAGCAGCGCGCCCGGCGCATCCGGCGCCGGATCACCGCGATCGTCGCGATCGTCGCGGCCGTCGCCGTCGTGGCCACGGGCAGCTACTTCATCGTGTGGGGCGTCGTGCGGGCAGGCGGGGTCGGACCGGCGAACATGCTCAGCGACGGCATCCTGCTCACCGGATCGACGAACTCGACGACGAACCAGGCGACCCTGACCCCGATCACCACCGGAGCGCTGCAGGCGGACGCCAAGCCCGTGGCCACCGACCTCACCAGCTACAAGCAGACCGCCAACATGGTGCTCTACCTGGACTATGCCAGCCCGAAGAGCGAACGCTTCAACAAGGCGAACGGCGGTCAGATCGAGCAGTGGCTGGCCGCCGGCTACATCACGCTCGAGATCCACCCGCTCTCCCTGTCGACCACCGCCGGGAACGACTACTCGAAGCGGGCAGCGAACGCCCTCGCCTGCGTCGCGAACTCGGACCCGAACAGCTTTCTGGCGGTCAGCGATGAGCTCCTGGCCGCAGCGTCCACCGAGAAGGAGACGACGATGTCCACCGCCGCCCTGCAGGCGCTGGTCACCAAGGCCGGCGTCACCGACACCGCCGTGAGCAGCTGCATCAGCGGTTACACGTACGCGAGCTGGGTGACCGCGGCGACCCACCGCGCCACTCACGGCGGCCTGCTCAACGCGAATGAGAAGTCGCTCACCAGCGCGCCCCTGGTCGTCGTGAACAAGAAGGTCTACACCGGCAAGCTCACCGACAACACGGCTCTGACCACCTTCATCAGCAACACCTACGCGGACTCGCAGCGCAGCAGCGCGACCGCCGCACCGACCCCGACGCCGACGCCGACACCGACCCCGACGCCGTAGCCGAGCCAGTGCTCGACTTCCCCGTCACCGCCAAGACGGAGCGGGATGAAGGATGCGCATCAAAGCCGGGACTCTGCCGAGTGATCATCATCCGCGGAGGCACCGAGTGCGAACTGCCTCGTCTGGTTGGCTGACAGCCGTTCGACGGCCGTGCCGACCCGCACTCTGATCGCGGGAGCCGAGCCCGGGCGGGCGTGCACTTTCAGGCTGGTGCGGCCGAGCGCGACGTCGATCAGGTGGCCGCGGTAGCGGATGCGGAACTCGACCGACGCCAGGTGCGGCGGCAGCCGGGGGGTGAAGACGAGTTCCCCGTCCCCCAAGGTCATGCCGGCGAAGGATCGGACCGGCAGGTCCGCGGTGCCGGCCATCGCGCCGAGGTGGATTCCTTCGCGGGTGGTGCCGCCCTGGGAGTCGTCGAGGTCGGCGATCAGGGCCTCGCGGAAGGCGATCCATGACCGCGAGGGGTCGATGCCGGCGAGCACCGAGGCGTTCACGACCCGGCTGAGCGTCGACCCGTTGGCGGTGCGGGCGAGGTAGTAGTCGACAGTGCGGACCAGGTCTGCTTCCGAGAAGGGGTAGCAGAGGGCGTCGAGCTGCCTCCTGAGCCCGTCGTGGCCGAGGAGGTAGACCAGCATGACGACATCGGGTTGCTTGGCGAGCTTGTAACGGTTCGTGCTGTCGTTCTCGGATTCGAGGATCAGGTCGAGGCGCCCGATGTCCCCGTACTGGTCTCGATAGCGGTTCCAGTCCAGTTCCTGGAGGTCTTCGTAGCCGTCGAACTGGGTCAGGATGCCGTCGCGGTGGAACCCCACGGCGAGCCGCTTGCTGAGGCGGTCCCAATGGGCGACCTCGTCCTCGGTGACGTGCAGCCGGTCGCGGAGGAAAGCGCCGCGGTGCCCGTCGAGGACGATGAGGGTATCCCCTGCGCGTTGGGCGACCCAGGACGCGAGCACGTTGGTGTAGGTGTTGTCGCGCAGGCCCTCGCCGGGAGCGTCCGGCGGGCCGTCGTGGAACTCGTCCGGGCCCATCAGCCCGGTGAGATGGAATCTGTCGGTGACGGGGTCGTGCTCTGCGAGCGAGGCGAACAGGCGGGTGACTTCGATGATGAGCTCACCGCCCCGCTCGGCGAGCCATTCGAGGTCCCCGGTCGCCTGGTAGTGCTGCCAGGCGTTGTAGGCGATGGCCAGCCCGACGTGCCGCTGGCGGTGGGAGTTGTCGGGCATCCACCTGCCCGAGCGCGGGTTGAAAAGGGCATCGGGGGTCTCCTCGCGACCGTCGCTGCCGCTCTGCCACGGGAACAGCGCCCCGGCCGCGCCCGCGGAGGACGCGGCGGCGCGGGCTGCGCTCAAGCGCCGCCACCGGTAGTCGATCAGCGCCCGGCCGAGTTCCGGGAGGCGGGCCTCGATGACGGGGAGGACGAACACTTCATCCCAGAAGATGTGCCCCCGGTACCCTTCGCCGTGCAGGCCCCTGGCGGGCACACCGGCATCGAGTTCGGCGGTGTGCCCTGACAGCGT
>WOYR01000229.1 GCA_011620705.1 Microbacteriaceae bacterium
CCGCCCAGCGCTCGGCCGCCGCATCCACCAAAGCCGCCCGCAAAACCACCACCGATCTCTTCGGGAGGACGCGGCGACTGCGGGTCACCAGCCAACCATGACAGAACGCGGAACGCTTCGAACGAGACCACAACAGCTCCTCTCGATAGGGCGACGCGTCGGTAAGCGCAGCCAAGACCCTCTCGAAGGTATCGGGCGCCTACGACACAGCTGCCGGCCGAATTTAGGCGGTCGGCGAGTGTCCGTCGGTGCTGGTCAGACAGGTCTGCGATTGCGTGGACGCAACCGGGAACGTACTATTTGGCTATAGCCAGCCCATCGAGGTGGGTCTGGAAGTGAGCCACAGGATTACTCGCCGGACGACGAGGCCTGTGGCTCGCGGTTTATCCAAGGTCAGATGGTGTGCAGCTCGACAGCGGCACCTAGAGCATCCAAATATTCGGTGTTGCCTATCCGGGCTTGGACGACTGCTCCGCAGACGATGTCCGCGGCCCACAGTACCGGTTCCATACGGCCCACCGCGTGTTCAATTCGCAGTGTCGACTCCACCGCCCGCTGAGCTCGTAGCATCTGCAACGTCGACATGTCACTGTTGTCGAGCTGGCCCCGCGATTCCAGAGTGATGGTGGAACAGGGCATGTGCGCCAGATGCGGCAGCAGGAACTCCATGCATTTGCGGCGGTGCCGGCGGTCGTTGGCACCGGCTTCGATGTGGACAACCACGAAGCTGGTGACCGGGAGCTCTGCGACAGCGCGCACTAGTGTGACGCGACGTTCGTGCTGGCTTCCGTGCCAATGGACCTTGGGTTCCCCAATCCGTAGCCCTTCCATGGTCTTACGGAGCTCAGCGACATCGTCTTCTTCACAGAGCGCCGCCGCCATCAGATACACACCCGGGTCCAGGTCTGGGCGTGATCCGCTCTCGTCGGCCCACGCGGTCAGCATGAGACTAACCACGGGCCCAGGCGCTGATGCCCCCGCGCACGCCACCCCGCTCGAACGTGGTCAGAAATCTGTTGAGTCATTGGCCTTCTCCGGCAGCGGCTTTGGCTCGGCTTGTCGCCTGGCTTTGTAGCTGTTGGCGGTAGTCGGTGCTGAACGGGTCACGTAGTGCGCGGTGGTATCGGCGCTGGGTCACACCTGGTGGCAGCTTGGGGTTGGCCACCTTTTGGATGTGGGTTTGAAGTAGCTTCTCTTTGTCGAGTTCGTTGAATCCGCGCTCGGCTGTGCGCTCTGAGACGCCGTGTCTCCTATTGGTTTGAGCCATTCGACGATGGCCGCGAGGATGTAGTTGGCGCGGTAGACGATGGCGAGTTTGTCGTATCGGGTGGCGATCGCTCGCCAGCCTTTGGCCTTGTTGAAGGCCCTTTCGACTACGTTGCGGTGTTTGTAGAGTTCGCGATCGAAGTTGGGTGGGCGTCCGCCGGCAGATCCCTTGTTGGCACGGTTGGCTGCTTGATCGGATTTGATGGGTATGACGGCGGTGATGTTGCGCTCGCGCAGATACTTTCGGTTCGCCGCTGATGAATACGCTTTATCGGCCAGGACCGCATCAGGGTTCTTACGCCGGGCTCCTCGACCCCGCCGTGGGACGGCGATCTGTTGGAGCACAGGGGTGAACAGAGGGCAGTCGCCGGACTGGCCGGGGGTGATCACCGCCGAGAGCAGCCGGCCATCACCGTCGACGGCGGTATGGATTTTCGTCGACAGCCCGCCGCGGGAGCGGCCGATTGCGTGGTCAGAAGGCTCCTGGTGCACATTCTTGTAATTCGGGGTATCCCCCTGTGTCTGGAGCGTCGATTCGGCGGGCCCCGGCTGCATGCTGGTGAGCACGCACTACTGTCGAGTCGATAGAGACCGCCCACTGCAAGTGAGAGTTCTGGTCGGCCAACGCAGCCAGCGCCGAAAGTCATCATCGATCTACGCAACCGCGGCGTCAAAGACATCCTCATCGCGTGCTGCGATGGACTAACCGGACTCCCGGACGCGATCCGGTCGGTATTCCCTGACACCGTGGTCCAGACCTGCGTCGTCCATGTGATCGGCAACGCGATGCGGTTCGTGTCCTACAAGGACCGCAAGAAGGTCGCCGCGAGTATGCGGGAGATCTACTCAGCGCCCACGCCGGAGGCCGCTGAGTTGGCGCTGAAAGCCTTCGATGACGCGTTCGGTGCCCAGTATCCCGGCGCGGTCGACACGTGGAAACTGGCATGGAATGACTTCATACCGTTTCTGGACTATCCGGTCGAGCTACGCAAGATCGTGTACACCACCAACGCGATCGAGTCGATCAACTTCCAGCTACGGAAGATCACCAAAAACCGCGGCCATTTCCCCGACAAAGACGCAGCGATGAAAATGCTGTACCTGGGGTCTGCGGAACATTTCGAGCACGAGAGGAGGCTACTCAGGCACCGGAACACACAACTGGACAATCGCATTGAACTCGCTGTCCCAACTATTCCCCGGACGCTTGATCCTGTAAAAATCCGTGTGTTAGACTGTGCAAGAAGGTAATTCACTCACGGACTTACACAGTTTTCGTGACAGGCTCGTTTGAGGAGCAACTCCTCGTCCCACCGAGTCGTTGAATGAGCTCGATCGAACTCGGCATCGATCAACCATCCTTCGACATCACTGCAGTCATCAGGTTGTAGATGTGCGCCATCGCCAGCCGTGGTCGATGCGGGCCGGGGCGCTTGATCCATGGCTGTGTCTCCGGGCTTGCGAAGGAATGACACCCTCAGCCCTTCGGGTGTCTTTTCCTCTTAAGTGGCCCAGAGGACAAAATCCCTGAATCTTTTTCTGGAATTTTTCTGGCGGGACCACCAAGGTTCGCTCACATGCATCCTACCTGCGCAAACACCGGGCGAACCTGGTAGCTGCGTCTCGACATGAACGACCGTCTCCCCTACACTGAATCAGGATACCGAAAAGTGATTCAGGGAGGTGCGGTATGTCGGACACCACGGCCAAGGCCATTGCTCATGCGCTGGAGGTGGCGGGAATCAGCCAGCGGACCGCTGCCACGACGACTGGGATTTCGCAGCCAACTCTGCACCGGATTATCAGCGGCACCCGCTCGGCGAAGATGAACGAACTGCTGGCCCTCGCGACTGCGACCGGGTGCACGGTGGCTGAACTCACGAACTCCTCCGAGGTCGCTGGCCGCGTGCAATGCGCAGCCCGCTCCACCAACGGTGCAACCATGGACCAAATGCGGGCGCGCTTGCTGCACTTTCTTGAGCTCGACGCATATCTCGAGGACCAGGGCATCAGCGCCATCAACGCATGAATCCGGAGACGCAAGGGCGTGACGCGGCGGCCGCGTTTCGCGGCGATCACCACCTGGGAGCCCAGCCCCTGGGCGATCTGGTGGCACTGATTGAACAAACCACTGGCATCGATGTCGCGGTGCTCGACGTCGGACCTGACGAGCATGGATTGACGATGCGAGATCCAGGCCGCGACGCTGTCATGATCGCTGTCGCCCGAACCTGGCACCCCATGCGCCAGCGCAGCACGCTCGCGCACGAATTGGCGCACGTCGTGTTCGAGGATTGGACCGAGGTGCCCGAAACCGCTTCGAACAGCCCGCGCGAACAACGCGCGAACGCGTTCGCCCGGCACCTACTGGTGCCGGGCGAGGGCGTTCGGGCAACGGTGGGCGCAGTACCGGCCTCTTTCTCCCAGCTATCGAAAGTCGTACAACTCTTCGGCGTCTCACCTGCCATGGCCTCAATCGCCATGCACGCTGCTGGGGTCATCAGCGAGGACACCAAACGGGAATGGGTGCCCCTGCCCACACGAGCGGTGGCCGCGCAGTTCGGATGGTCAGATCATTACGAATCGCTGCAACAGCTCTCTCACCGAACACGCGCTCCGCAGAAACTACTAGCCCGCCTTGTGGCCGGCTACGTCGAAAACGTCGTGTCCGCACAAACCATCGCCACCGTTCGAGGCCAACCAGTGGAGCAGGTGATGCAACAACTCTCAGCCGAGCGCATCACCCCAAAACCCAGAACGGTCGCATGGACAGACCTCCCCGATGTCGAACCTATTGACTGGGACGGCGAGGGCCAGGAATCTGTTCTGTGAATCCTCGACCCATCATTGACGCAGGCCCCGCACTGAGCTTCTTCGCGATCAACAAAGAACGCCTGCTGATATCTGCGCTGGGACCGATCAGCACTCCGGAGACGGTCAGAGACGAGATCCTCCGCAAGGCCGCGACAGACCCGCGGTTCAAGTCCGTCGAAACGGTGTGGAAAAAGCTGCCCACTCGCCTCCTCGAGGTTCTCTCTGACGACGAAACACCCGAGCTCGCGGCCGCGGTGACACGAATCAGCAAACTCCCCTTTGCTGAGCGAAAACAAAAAGCCAGCGACCTCGGCGAGACGCTCGTTGTTGCCCACGCAGCCGTAAAAGCCAGCGCGGGCGCCCAAGTGACCGTGATCATCGACGACTTCGCTGGCGTCGACCTCGCATCCGCCGAAAGTAGACGCCTCGACCGCCTCCGGGCACAAGGGCATCAAGTAGGTTCGATCCTCTTGATCAACACCCTGACAGTCCTATTGCGCTCCGCTGGCGGCGATTACCTTCCTGACGTAGCAGCGATGCGAGACACCTATAGCTGGCTCCGCAAGCACGACGATGGGTTACTTCCCATTGAGAGGACCGGGTTAATCGACGCGCAGTTGTGGAAGTCCCAATGACAGTCCGGTCAGCGACCGTTCCAGACGCGCATGCCCACTGGCGCTTTGTCAAGTTTACTTGACAAAGCCTATCTTATCAGCGTAATCAGTTGTGGCACAATTGCTTTCGTCACCAGTGTCGAAAGGTACCGGGTCTCGGCGCGGCCGTGCCGAGCTGGCCACCCTCGTCGTCCTCCTTCTCACGGAAACGTACCGTTGGCCGGCAAGCTCAAACCACCTCATTCATTTGAATGCAGGCGTGGGGAGCATTGCCAAACGGGCCCGTGGGAGTCAGACGAGTTGGAACCGATTACCGCTTGCGAAGGAAGCAGTTTTCTAGCCGCCAACATGAGGTCTCCGTGCGACTTGCGAACCAGGGCCGAGATCGACTCGGATTGGGCGCCGACCGCGTAAGATGGACAGACTTGAGGCTTTGCTGGGTGGACGGGCCGGTGGGTTTTCGAGGCGGACGCAACCCCCCACCAGACGTAGCCGCGTTCGAAGATTCAAGCCCCGTCGCCTACGTCCTGACTTGGCGCTCAGATGCCAGCGTCTCACGCAGTTTTTTCAATTTCGCCAGGCTGCCATGTTTTGTCGAACCACGCCTCGAGCGGGCCGTAAATCCGGAGCAGTGGGAACCAGCTTTTGTTCGGGACGGTTTGAATCCAGTTCGACTCATAGCCCGCAGGTGCCGTCGGACCAAACCACAAGACGATGGACCCGTCCGGCTCGGGTTTGACGGTGCCGCTCAGACTCATCAGGCTCGGGTGGGGGTTGTCGGTTTGCAGCAGCGATCTGGTCTGGGTGTCGTAGATGTCGAGCGACCAGAAGTTCTTGGCCGGCGGATTCGGTGGCAACACGAGACGA
>WOYR01000159.1 GCA_011620705.1 Microbacteriaceae bacterium
CCCACCGGCTGGCCGTGGGCCGACCTGCTCGTCACAGCGCTCAACTCGCTGCGCAACCTGCAACCCGCCACCGGCTGACACCAGCCGCCGCGGACCGGCGCACCGCACCACCGACCTCGCGCTGACAACCCACCGACGCACGACCTCCACCTCAACGCACAGCCACCACCACGACACCGCAACACCAACACCGACCGCAACGCCGACCGCAACGCCGACACCCACCCCGACCCCCACATCCACGCCGACCGAAACGCCGACCCCCACCCCGACCGGGCCGCCCAGCGACACACCGGCATCGCCGTCCCCGAGTCCGAGCCCGACGAAGAAGACCTCGTTCGCTCTCAAGACCTTGGCCACCTGGGCCTTCACCGTGCTGGGGATCGACCTCGGCAACGTGCACCCGGGCGACCACTTCACGGTGACCGGCACGGAGCTGCCTCCCGGGGCGACCGTGTCAGGAGAGCTGCATTCCGCCGCCGTCCCTGTCGGCAGCGCGACGGTGGCGAACGACGGCTCATTCGCCCTGCCCATCACCGTTCCGCTGGACTTCGAGCCCGGCCCCCATGAACTCGTTCTCACCCTGACCGAACCCGGCGGCGCCAGCGTTGCGGCGCAGCAGCCCCTGACCGTGGTGTCGGCGACTGCAGACTCGATCTCGGAACCGTCACCCGCACCGGATGCGCAGGGCTCGCAGGGCTCGCACACCAGCACGGACCCGCTGGGCAGCGACTCAGCAGGCGGCGGAAGCAACATCCTGACGCACGGTCTCGACTCGATCGCCGACGTGCTCGCGCACCCGGCGAAGGTCCCTGCGGCGATCGAGATCGGCCTGGTGCTGCTCATCTTCGCCGTGCTGCCCGGCCATCTGCTCAATGCGACCCTCGCCGAGCAGTACGAGCGCTTCCGTCGGCGTGTGCCACGCGGGCGCCGCCATGTGCCCGCCTGGTGGAAGCAGCTGCACGCAGCCATCCAGCGCGCACCGTTCCTCGCAGGTCTGGCACTGACGACGGCCACTGCGCTGCTGTTCGGTTTCGCCGACCCCCGGTTCGGGTTCTCGCTCGCCTCCCTTCGCCTGTTCCTGGGGCTGGCGATCGCCCTGGCCGTGGTCAGCTACCTCACCAACGCGATCGTCGGCCGCGTCATGCGCGGCCGCTGGAAGGTGGATGTCGAAGTCAGCCTGCGCCCGCTCGGCCTCATCCTGACCGTGGTCGGCGTCGTGGTCTCGCGGGTGCTCGACTTCTCACCCGGCTTCCTGATCGGACTCGTGCTCGGCCTCGTGATCAATGAGAAGCAGCTCGCCAAGCACGCATGGCGCGCGGTGCTGCTGCGCACCAGCATCCTGCTCGGACTCGCTCTGCTCGCCTGGCTCGGATTCAGCCTCTTCGACTCCCAGCAGGAGGGCGGCAGCTTCGGGTCCGAGCTCGCGGTCGAGACCCTGGTGGCGATCACCACCGAAGCCGTGGTCGGCCTGCTCGTGGAACTGCTCCCCCTGCGGCTGCTCCAGGGTGAGAAGCTCTACCAGAAGTCCAAGGCACTCTGGGGCGCGCTCTACCTCGTCACCGTGTTCATCTTCGTGGTCGCGGTCGTGCCGTGGGAGGGGAACTGGGCGGAGCTCGGCAACTCGCTCTGGACCTGGATCGGCATCGTCGTCGGCTTCGGCATCCTGGCGACCGGCACATACATCTACTTCCGCCTGCGCACCCACGACGAGGTGGAGCATCACCTCGACGAGGACGAGGACGAGGTCGACGAACACCTGATCCCGATCGGCAGCGACGACGAGCGGCAGTAACCCGGCGCAACATAGCTGCCTGGATCGCTAACCTGGCAATTGTGCCAGAACGCAGCGCCGACCCCGACTCCACAGATCGTCCGTGGGGCTTCAAGACCCGGGCCATCCACGCCGGCAACATCCCGGATGCCGTCACCGGCGCCCGCGCGCTCCCGATCTACCAGACCAGCGCCTTCGTCTTCGACGACACCGCGGACGCCGCCGCCCGATTCGCGCTGCAGAAGTACGGCAACATCTACAGCCGCCTGGCGAACCCGACGGTCGCCAGCTTCGAGGAACGGGTCGCCTCGCTGGAGGGCGGGATCGGGGCGGTGGCCACCGCATCCGGTCTCAGCGCCGAGTTCATCACCTTCGCCTCGCTGGCCGGCGCCGGCGACCACGTCGTCGCGAGCGCCAGCCTGTACGGCGGCACGGTGACCCAATTGGACGTGACCCTTCGGCGCTTCGGGGTCGAGACCACCTTCGTCCAGTCCTCGGACGCAGCAGAGTACGACAAGGCGATCACCGACAAGACCAAGCTGATCTTCGTCGAGACGATCGCCAACCCCTCCGGCGAGATCGCCGACCTCGAAGGCCTCGCCGCCGTCGCCCACGTCCACCACATCCCGTTGATCGTCGACTCCACCGTTGCAACGCCGTATCTCAACCGGCCCATCGAGTTCGGCGCCGACGTCGTGATCCACTCGGCGACCAAGTTCCTCGGCGGTCACGGCACGACCCTCGGCGGCGTCGTCGTCGAGTCCGGCCGCTTCCACTGGGCCAACGAGCACTTCCCCCTCTTCGACGAGCCGGCCGCGCACTACGGCGGCCTCAACTGGCACGGCAACTTCGGCGAGTACGCCTTCCTCACCCGGCTGCGCGCCGAGCAGCTTCGCGACATCGGACCGACCCTCGCCCCGCACTCCGCCTGGCTGCTCGCGCAGGGCGTCGAGACGCTGCCGTTCCGGATGCAGGCGCACGTGGAGAACGCCCAGGCGGTGGCCGAGTGGCTCGAGGCCGACAAGCGCGTGGAGTTCGTCAACTACGCCGGACTGGATTCGCACCCGCACCACGAGCGCGCCGCGAAGTACCTGCCGAAGGGCCCGGGATCGGTGTTCGGCTTCGGCGTGAAGGGCACCCCGGCCGCGTCCAGCCGTTCCGTCGGCCGGAAGTTCATCGAGAGCGTGAACCTGGCCAGCCACCTGGCGAATATCGGGGATGCGAAGACGCTGGTCATCCATCCCGCGTCCACGACGCACGCCCAGCTCAGCGAGGAGCAACTGCTGGCCGCGGGCGTACTGCCCGGGCTCGTGCGCATCAGCGTCGGGATCGAGGACCTCGACGACATCCTGTTCGACCTCGACCAGGCGCTGAGCCGCGCGGTGGAGCTGGGAGCGTAGGCCATTTCTGGCCTACGCCGCGACCCCAGCGCCGAGCGCCGTCCCGGCGCTCGGGTCACATGTGAAGGAGAATGACCAGATGGCTACCGCAACCGCCGAACTCGAGACCGTCACGCTGACGAACGGCCTCACCTGCGAGATGCCCGCGGACTCCCCACTGGCCAAGCTGCTCAAGTCGCAGCGGACCTGGGTCGGGCCCAGCGCCAAGGAGCGCCTGAAGATCCTGCAGAAGGCGAAGACCGTCGCGATCGTGGGCGCATCGCCGAACTCGACGCGCTCCAGCTACTTCGTGGCGACCTACCTTCAGCAGTCCAGCGACTACGAGCTGTTCTTCGTGAACCCGATGGTCGACGAGATCCTCGGGCAGAAGACCTATCCCGACCTCGCGTCGCTGCCGGTCGTGCCCGACATCGTCGACGTGTTCCGCAAGGGCAGCGACATCCCGGCCGTCATCGACGAGGCGCTCGCGATCGGCGCGAAGACCGTCTGGGTGCAACTGGGCATCTGGAACCAGGATGCCGCGATCTACGGCGAGTCGAAGGGCCTGACGGTCGTGATGGACCGCTGCATCAAGATCGAGCACGCGCGCTTCCACGGAGGACTGCACCTGCTCGGCTTCGACACCGGCGTGATCAGTTCGCGCAAGGGCGCGCGCTGAATCCTCCGCTGGACCGCCCCCAGCACCCGTCGGCTCGTGCGAAAGCGGCGCTTCTGCGCGGCGTGAGCGACGATTTCGCACGAACCGACGGGGGGGTCGGGGTGGCGGTCCGCATCGCGAGCACCCGCGGAGCCTGAGCTCAGCGCCCGAGCGCCCCCACCAGCTCGGCCGCGGTGGTGATCGGCAGGGCGCACACGAAGTGCTCGCAGAGGTAGGCCGTCTCGACGCCGGCCGCGGTGGTCCTCGCCTCGAACAGCTCGAATCCGGATGCCGCGAACGCCGCGCTCTGCGCCGGGCTGACGACGGCCGTCAGCTCGGGCCCGCTCGCGCGCGCCACCCGTGCGACGGCTCCCGGCGGATCCTCTGCGACGACCACCAGCTGCCGCACCGCCCGGTTCAGCCGCTCGGCCACGGCGAGGGCCGCGCCGAAGGCGCTCGGCTGCTCGAGCGCGTGCGCGAGGGCGGGAGCGATCGCATCCTCGGCGAGCCGGCGGTGGGCTGCGTCGCCGGTCATCCCCCACAGCAGCAGGGCGGCATCGGCGAGCAGCGCGGCACCGGATGGGGTGGCCCCGTCATCCAGATCGGCGGAGACCGCGAGACCGTGCCCCACCAGCACGGGGTCGGAGCCGCCGGGGGACGCGACGCCCCCGTCCGCCGCGCGGGTGCTCTCGATGAGTCCGCGCGCGGTCGCCGCGTATGACACCTCCCCCGTCGCCAGCGAGAGGCGCAGCAGCCCGCCGGCGAGCCCGCCGACATCCTCGAGGGTCGCGACGGCGTCCGAGAGCCGCCCCTCGAAGGATGCGCGAGCCAGGCGGCCATGCGCGAGATGCAGCGCCAGCACGGCATCGGCCGCTTCGCGCGCGCCCGCGATCCACTCGGGATGCCCGAACCGCGACCCGGCGGCGGCGAGCGCGCCGATCGCCATCCCGTTGAGCCCGGTCAGCACCTTGGCGTCCAGCCCCGGACGCGGCTGGCCGGCTCGCGCCACCCGGTCGAGCGCGTAGTAGCCGCCCTCGCTGCGGACGCCGTCGATCGGGCTCTCGCTGTCCTGCGCCGAGGCGAAGGCGCCGCTGCCCGGACCGGACGGCAGCCGCAGCACGTCCAGCAGGAACCCGGCGATCCCGGCAGCCGTGGCCTCGCCGAGCCCGTCATCCGGCCCCGCGCCCACCGTTCCGAGGGCCGTGCAGCGCTGCAGCAGCTGGGCGTTGTCGCTCAGCATCCGCTCGTAATGCGGTTCGCTCCAGTCGCGCTGCACCGCGTAGCGGAAGAAGCCGCCGTCGACCGGATCGCGCAGCGGCGAGGCCGCCATGGTCGCGAGGGTGCGCGCCGCGAGGTCCCCGGCCGCGGCATCGCCCGCCCCGCCGTCCGTGCGCGCGCGCTCGCTCAGGAACGCGAGCACCGGCGCGTCCGGGAACTTGGAGCCGCGGCCCATGCCGCCGAATTCCGGGTCCTCGAGGGACTCGATCCGGCGCGCGGCCGCCGCCAACTGGGGTTCAGCAGGGAACCCGGATGCCGCATCCCTGCGCCGGACCTCCTCGGCACTGCGCGCCAGCGCCTCCATCACGGCGGCCGCAGCGGCCTCGGCCTCTCCGCGCCGCTGATCCCATGCATCGAGGACCGCGTCGAGCACCATCCGGAACGACGGCGCCCCGCCCGCCGCCAGCGGCGGGAAGTACGTCCCGGCGAAGAAGGCGGCCCCC
>WOYR01000215.1 GCA_011620705.1 Microbacteriaceae bacterium
GGCCACGATGCTCGAGGAAGGACTCTCGCTCGGGCCCATGATCGACGGCGAACTCATCCCGCGACCCACCGTGGATTCCCTTCGCGCAGGGGTGGGAGCCGGGATCCCGCTGGTGATCGGAGCGGCCGACGACGAGTTCTCGATGGCGTTCGCCGGGGCGAAGAACAAGCTGCGGTTCATCCCGGCGGGCCTGCTGCTCGGCAGGATGGGCCTGAAGGGCCGGCGCCGCCGGGAGTACCTGGCGGCGAACCGGAGCGTCAAAGGGACCGCGGCCCGGCTCGGCCGCTACATGACGGACAGGATGTTCCGCGTGTCCGCGCTTCGCGTCGTCGAAGCCCGAGGGGATGCCCCGACCTGGCTGTACCGGTTCGCCTGGCGCAGCCCCCGCTACGGCTTCGCCATCCACTGCCTCGACCTGCCGTTCTTCTTCGACTGCCTCGCCGCCGGCGGCGTCGAGGAGATCGCCGGGGACGCACCGCCGCAGAGCCTGGCGGATTCGCTCCACTCGGACGCCGTCGCGTTCGTCGAGAACGGAGTCGCCCCCTGGACGGAATACTCGCAGGCGGGTTCCACGCGGGTTTTCGACCTGCCCTCCAGCGTCGAGTCGCACGGCTACGAGGTCGTCCGCGCTCTCGTGGCGTAGCTGCTCGCCGGCACTCGCACTCCTCGCACCGGCCTCACGCGTCGACTCCTACCGGGGACCTGGGCGCACCCAGAGCGGTGGATGCGGCGCGTCCCGTTCGTGGAGAAGTCTTGCTGCGAACGGGGCCCAGACGATGACGGCGATGCCCAAGCCGATCAGTGCGCCGCCGATGGTGTCGGAGATCCAGTGGGCGCCCAGATAGGTACGGCTGAGCATCATGGCCACGGTATACACCGCGCCCGCCGCCCACACCCAGGCGCGCGCGAAGACGATTCCGAGCGTGACGGCGATGACCGCGGCGTTCGCACTGTGGCCAGAGGGGAAGGAGCCGTAATCCGGGCTGACGAGGATGTCCTGGGGGCGCGGCCGCCCGATCAACTGCTTCAGCAGCTTCACGAGTCCGGCACTGGCGATCGTGGCGACCAGGAAGTACACCGCCGCCCAACGACGACGCCAGACGACGAGAACGAGGGAGATGGCGATCGGCACGACGAATGTGGCGATCAGTCCGCCGCCCAGGAAGTCGAACCCGAGGGCGAGACCGGTCCAGAAACCGGTCCGGTGCTCGATCAGTTCGCCCATCCACTCGAGTTCGAACCCGAACGGCTTGTTGTTCTCGCGATAGACGATGACCGCCGCCAGTGCGCCCACCAGAGCCAGGCCGGCGGCACTGGACACCAATGGCCAGAAGCGGGCGATTCGTGGGGCGTGCGGGGCCGTCATCTTCTGAGTGTGCCAAGTCGCCAGACGATTCGGAGGATCTACCGCGACCTCGAGCGTGAAAGTGCTCTCACCCTGACGTCATGACATCGAAGCCGGCGAGAGCGCCGCCGACCATCAGGCGCCGATCTGAGCTGCAACGGCGGGAAGCCCAGCCTGACCAGAAGGAACCCGCTCTGGCCAGGCCTTTTGGAGCGGAGACGGAGGGATTTGAACGGCTTCCCCGGTGGCTCCGGTCAGTTCTCGACGCGGTGCTTCCAGTAGCCCGGCAGACGCTTCTCGTGGGCGTAGGCGACGATCACGATTTCGCTGTCGGTGGCGTAGTAGATCACCCCGTAGGGGAAGCCGATGACGCCCTTGCGCCGGACGATCGGTTCCCGATCCCAGCCGCGAACCGGGGGCCACGCGCCGGGCATCTCGACGATGCTCGTCCGCGCCTGGAGCGTCGCGTCAAGCAGCTCTTGGCCCGTCGCGGGATCGTCGTACCAGTTGGCGCCGACGCGGAGTTCGGCGCGTGCCTCGGGGTGCTCGCGCTGGGCGAGCGTCACCTGCGCTTCGACGCGAGCTCGACCGACAGCATCCGATAGGTCTCGTCCGCGTCGACCAGCTCGACCTTGCCCGCGAGAATGTCATCGACTCGGGAGCCGATCTCGTCGCGCCAGGCGGCATCGACCTCCGCCGGGGCGCTGTCGACATCCTGATCCACGCTGAGCCGGAGCATGCGAGCAGCCTCCAGGCGCTCATCAGGGGTGAGCGAGTAGCCCGCCTCGATGTAGTCCGCCAGCTTCGGAGTCATGCATTTAGTGTACGGGGAGGGGGCCGACATCGGCCAGGACTGGCGATCGGTGCGAACCTCGGGCCGAGCGGCGTGCTCACGGCGGTCATCGACCGCGACCATCTGCCCTTTGTGACGCCGGCGTTCACACAGCGGTCGCTCGACGGCTGAACAACCTGCACGCCATCGCAGGCCGCGGCGTAGCCTGTTGCTGTGACGACAGCGACAGCTCCCCGCCCGAAGGTCGGCGTCGGCTTCCGGCTCGGCCTGGTGGCGGCCGCGGTGCTCGGCCTCCCTCTGGGGCTGTATGGCACGGCGCTGTCGCCGCTGGCGGTGTGGATCGTCGGCGTCCTCGCCGCGGCGGCCGGCGCAGTCGGCTCCGCCCGCCGCTCGCGGTGGGGCGTCCTGCTGCTTGTCATCGGCGCGGCCCTGCTGCTCGGCAGCGCCGCCTACTTCATCCTTGGCCTCATCCAGCCGGACGGCCCGGCCAGCGGGAGCGGGAGTGGCGTAGCTCCCTGAGTCGGTCTACAGGCTCGGTCCAAAGTCGCGTTCCGGCCCGGTGCGGCCGTGGTCGCTCGATGTCAGGCGGGCGCGCTCCGCGTTCACCAGGCGCACCGGCCTGCTCCCAAGATCTCCCGGAACGAGTAGGCGTACGCGCTTGTACGGTAGTAGCCGACCGTCTCTAGGAACCGCGCCGCGCGGTCGGGATCCGAGATCTCAAGCCCGCGACTAGCGAGGTTCTCGACCTGCTGCGACAAAGTGAGGTGGGGTTTGTCGCACCCCACCGGCCACCTCGCGACATAAGAAAACCAGCCCGTACCCGAAGGCAGAGGGGCTGGTGTTGATGCGGCAAGAGTACGACGTCGGGGTACCACGTTGGAGGAAGTGTTCCACTTCCAAGGTGGGGCGCTCTTAGGGACACGTGGCGGAAGCCGCACCCTGGACTTGCGCCGCCAAGCGCGGCGGACTCGACACCGAATCTAGCCCCTGATCAGGGTTTTTCGACCGGAAACGAGGGGATTTGAACCCTCGGAACCCTTGCGGGTTCTCCACCTCAGCAGGGTCTGCGACGTGTGCAGATGCTGCAGAATCCGCCCGGTTCTGCAGGTGAAACAGGCTGGATTCGGTGTTGTCGGCGAGCGCCGGGACCCCCTCGGGACCCCCGGGCCTGGCGAGCGTCGAGTAATCCGGGGCGGGCGCGCGGGAGGTTCGTAGAATGGCAGCACCGGAGACGAGAGGTGGTGAGGGCGATGGCCGAAGGCGGGTTGCTGTACAAGGACGTCGTGCCCTACGACGCGCCCGCGTCGCTGGCGTCGCTGCGCGGCCCGGCGACGGGCGTGGTCGAGCTGCCGGTGACGGTGCACTGGGGTCCTCAGCGGGGCTGGGACGTGTCGGTGCCGGGTCAGGCGGTATTCGCGTACCAGCAGCTCGTGCGGGAGGGCACCCCGGAGGTGCAGGAGGCGCTGTTGGACGCGGGGCTGTTGAGGTCGCTGTGGCCCCGGCTGATCCTCCCGGAGCGGTGCCGGGCGCTGTGGGAGGCCCGATTTCCCGAGCTTGCCGCGGCGTAGTGGTGCGGGAGCCGGCGTGAGCGGGCAGGAGGTGCAGCGTCGCGCGGCGGCGCTGATGCTGGCGGCGGTCGGTGGTGACGGCTTCGTGCTGGCTGGTGCGTCCGCCATCAGGGAGCACGGGTTGACCGACCGGCCCACGGAGGACATCGACCTGTTCGGCGGCGGGGCGACAACCGTTGAGGAGTTCGCGGCTGCCGTGGATCGGGCCGAGGCTGCGCTGCAGGCCGGCGGGTGGCAGGTGGAGCGGCTGCGGGTGCACCCACTGTTCGCGCGCCTGCGGGTGGTGAGCCCGGAGGGCGAGGGGCTTGACGTGGACTTCGGAGTGAACTGGCGCGCCGATCCGCCTGTGACCCTGGCGCTCGGGCCGGTGCTGTCGGAGCGGGATGCGGTGGCTGGAAAGCTGTCGGCAGTGTATTCGCGTGGCGAGGTGCGTGACTTCCTCGATCTGGATGCGATCCGCGCCTCCGGCCGCTACACGGACGCGGATCTCCTTGCGCTGAGCCATCAGCACGACGGCGGCTTTGACGAGGCCATGTTCGCCGCGCAGCTCTCCAGGGTGCTCGACATTCCTGCGGAGGCGGCGGCGCAATACGGGATCGCCGCCGAGGAGTTCGCCGCCGTTCAGCGGCGCGTCCTGGGCTGGGCCGTGTCCCTGCGCGACGCTCGCACTCCTGCCGCGCAGCCGCTGGCCCCGGCTGCCGGAATCGATGCGGCCGCCTCGGCGCTGCAAGCGCGGGCCGACCGTCTCAATGGCCAGTACCCGATCAGTCCGGACACGCCCGACGACGGACTCCGGCGGCCTGCGCCCTCGCTCTGACTGGGCGGCAGAGGCGGGGCGGCAAAATGGTGCGCGCGCTGATTCCGCTGTGGGCACGCCCTATCGGCTCGGTGAATGAGGCCGACGTGCTCGGCTTCCTGACCGACCATCTCCGCGTCAAGGAGCGGTCAACGGTCGCGCGACTGCGCACCTCGCTCAGCGCGCTGTTCACCTACGCGATGCGCGAGAAATACGTCGCGATCCACCCGGTGCGCGGCGTGGCCCTGCCGCCCGGCGCGAGCCAGAAGCCGGCCGATGAGTGGTTCACGACCGAGAGCCTGGCCGCGATCCTGGAGGCCCAGCGCACTGCCTCGGCGCACTACGCCGCGATGACAGAGTGGACGTCCCTGACCGCCCTGCGCTGGTCGGAGACCCGCGCGCTGCGCGTGTCCGATCTACAGGACGTTCCCTTCCCGGCAGCTTGGGTGCGACGCGCGCAGTCGGAGGGCTATGACGAGAAGGCACCCAAGACCGACAACGGTGAGCGCGTCGTGCCGCTCACCGACCGGGCGCGCGAACTGGCGCGCACCGCGGCGGCGGGAAAGCGGCCGGAGGATTACCTGTTCACGAGCCCGAGCGGGCGCCAACTGCGCATGACTCTCTACCGGCGCCTCACGAGATGGTCGGCCACGCCCCCACGCAAGCGCCCGCACATGCTGCGGCACTACTGCGCCTCCCAATGGCTGCGCGCGGGCATCCCGATCAACCAGGTCGCTGAATGGCTGGCGGACGATCCCCGCACCGTGCTCACACGTCCTCGGCGAGCGACAGACGATCGAAGGGCTGCGCCGCCTCCACGAACTTGCGTCGGGACCCTTACGGGACCCTCAGGCCGTTCCTGAGAATGCGGACGGCCCTCAGTTGGACGACCGGATTGTCGATGAGACCGGCATCTGATCGGAGATTTCTTGAGCGGAGACGGAGGGATTTGAACCCTCGGAACCCTTGCGGGTTCTCCACCTTAGCA
>WOYR01000169.1 GCA_011620705.1 Microbacteriaceae bacterium
AGTTCACCATCGAGATGATCATCGCCGCAGACGGGAAGGTGCAGGGCATGGTCGCTGTCATCCGCGACGTGTCCAAGGCATTCGAGCAGACCAAGGCTCTGCGCAAGGAGATCGCGGAACTCAAGAGGCCGACCGCCGCGGAACCGGCCTAGAACCGGCTGGGTCCGGTCTCCAGCTCCGGCTCGCTCGGCGGCCCCTCACGGCGCAGCGGCGCGAGCGCCGCGGTGCCCTCCAGCCGGCCGCGCGCCGGCCCGGGCTCGGACGGGACGTCGCTGCCGGCCGACGACGGTAGCGTTGCAGCGATGTCGACGCCGCCCGATTCCCCGCCGCCGGTTCCGGCGGAGGCGGCTGCGCATCCGCTCCGACTCGCGCTGCTGCTGCTCGCCGCCTTCGGCACCGGCATCCTCGTGGCACTGCAGTCGCGCATCAACGGGCAGCTCGGCCAGGAGCTCGGCGACGGCTTCTTCGCCGCGTTCATCTCCTTCGGCTCGGGGTTCGTGATCCTCGCCGTCGCGAGCCTGTTCTGGCGGCCGGGCCGGGTGGGCATCCGGCGGGTCGCGACGGCGGTGCGCTCGCGCCGCATCCCGTGGTGGTTCGTGGTCGGGGGAGCGGGGGGCGCGCTGTTCGTGCTCACCCAGTCGCTGGTGGTCGGCCTCGTCGGGGTGGCCCTCTTCACGGTCGGGGTGGTCGCCGGCCAGACGCTCAGCTCGCTGCTGGTCGACCGGCGCGGGCTCGGATCCATGGCGGCGCAGCCGGTCACCCCGCAGCGGCTGATCGGCGCGGTGATCGCGCTCGCGGCGGTGGTGCTCGCGGCGTCGAGCGAGCTGCGCGGCGACATCCCGTTCTGGGTGCTCCTCGCGCCCTTCATCGCGGGACTGGCGGTCGGCTGGCAGCAGGCGGTCAACGGGCAGGTCAAGGCGGTCGCCGAATCGGCCTTCACCGCCACCTTCGGCAACTTCGCCGTGGGGGCGGGCGTGCTGCTCGTGGCCGCCGTCATCCACACCGCGGTCGTGGGATGGCCCGCTCACTTCCCGGCGGCGCCCTGGCTCTATCTCGGCGGCGCGGTGGGGTGCGCGTTCATCGCCGGGCAGGCGGCCATCGTCCGGAGCACCGGCGTGCTGCTGATGGGACTCGCCGTGCTCTCCGGCCAACTCATGACCGCCGTGGTGTTCGACCTCGTGCTGCCGGTGCAGGCGCACCCGATCCCGCCGCTGACCATCGTCGGAGCCGGGCTCACCCTCACCGCGGTGGTCGTCGCCGCACTTCCCGGGCCGCGCCGTCGGTGAGGACGGCTCTCGGCGGCACTGCGCCGGAACGTCCAGGGAAGGACGAGGCGGCTGCGTGAGCGCGACGGCGGACTGGTACGAGCGGGCGGCGGGGGAACTCGCGGCGACCTCCCGACTCCAGGTCGCCTGGGCACGGCAGGTCGCAGCCGACCCGGAGCTGGTGGCGCTGATCGACCGGCTGCCGCGCCAGCACCGGCAGCCGTCGCTGCTGTTCTCGGTCGCGAGCTGGCTGGGCGCGCCCGCGGTCGCCGGCCCGGCGTGGCGGGACTGGGTGCTCGGCAATTGGCCGGCCATCGAGCGCGCCGCGCGCACTCGGCGCACCCAGACCAACGAGGTCGGACGCTGCGTGCCCCTGCTGCTCGCCCTCGACCGCATCGTCGACAGCACCCCGGGGCCGATCGCCCTGCTCGAACTGGGCGCATCGGCCGGGCTGTGCCTTCAGGTCGACCGATACTCCTACCGCTTCGACGACGCGCCGGTGCTCGGCGACGGCCTCCCCCTGCTGGCGACGGCCACGAGCGGCGCCGGCAGGGCTCCGGCCCGGATGCCCGAGATCGTGTGGCGCCGCGGCGCCGACCTCGCCCCGCTCGACATCGCAGACCCCGACGACGTGAGCTGGCTCGAGGCGCTGCTGCCCCCGGATCGTCCCGATCGCCGTGCCCGTCTCGCCGCCGCCATCGCGACGGTGCGCGACTCCGGACCGGGGGCGGGGGCGGCTCGCGTGGTCGAGGGCGATGCGGTGGCCGCCCTCCCGGCGCTGGCCGCCGCCGCGCGGGTCGAGGCACCGGGCGCCACGCTCGTGGTCGCCGCGCTCGGCACGCTCGTCTACCTGAGCCGGGAGCGGCGGCATGCGGTCGTGGATGCCGCGATCCGGCTCGGGGCGCACCTGGTCACCTTCGAAGGGGCGGGCGTGCTGCCCGAGGTGGCGGAGCGGCTGCGCGGGATGAGCGCGCCGCATCCGGTCCCGTTCGTCCTCGCCGTGGACGGAGAGCCTCTCGCCTGCGCCGGCCCGCACGGCGATCAGGTCTCGTGGCTGTCTGCCTGCTCCGCCGCGGGGCAACCGGAACTCCCAGGCGGCGCCGCCTAGGCTCGGCGCAGCGCCGAGAACGGGAGGTCGTGGCGGATGACGGGAACCTCGTCGGGAGCACCGATCGATCCTCCGCCGACCGGGCTGAGCGGGCAGGATCTCGCGCTGCTCGACTTCGAGCGGCGCTGGGCGTCCCGGGTCGGTGCCAAGGAGGCGGCGATCCTCGCGGAGTTCGGCCTTCCAGCCGCCCGCTACTATCAGTTGCTGTACGTGCTGATCGATTCGCCGGCCGCCCTGCGCCACGATCCTCTGCTCGTGCGTCGCCTGCAGCGCCTGCGTGACGCACGAACGCGATCCCGTGCCGCTCGTACCTTCCGCACCGACACCCAGGACACCACCGACTAGATGGCCAGCTTTCCGCCCGATCAGTTCGACGACATCCCCCCGGATCTCGTCCGTGTCGGCGCGCACCGCGCTCCCCCGAGGCGCGGCCGCGGCTGGATCCGCGTCGGCTGGGCGGCGCTGGCCACCGTGGTGCTGGTGATCGCAGGCCTCTTCGGGCTGTCCTTGCTGAACCCGGCGTTCAAGCTCGACCTGCTGCCCGGCGCCTCTGCGCCGGCCACGCCGAGCGCCAGCGCCACCCCCACCGCCGAGCCGGTCACCGATCCGACCACGGTCGATCCCGCGCTGAACCTCTCGATCTCGGTGCTGAACGGCTCCGCCACTCCGGGGCTGCAGGACAAGGCGGGAGACGCCATCAAAGGCGCGGGCTGGCCCGACCCTGCGCGCGCCGACTCCACGACGCACACCGAGAAGACCACGACGATCTACTACAGTTCGGCCGCGTACGAGGGGATCGCGCGCGGGATGGCCGTGCTGCTCGGTACCGGAACGGTCCAGCTCTCGGATGCCTTCCCTGGCGCCCCGGTCACGATCGTGGTCGGCGGCGACTACGCCGCTCTCGCCAAGTAGCCCCGCTCCGGGAGCGCGGCCGGGAGCGCGCGCTCCCGGTTGCCCGCCCAGCGGAGCGGGCCGGGTTCGGGCCGCCGTGAGACCGGCGTGTTACGCGCGCGTTTAATCTTTGTTGAATCGTCGCCATTTCGCCCCCTCGCCCCCTCCGGCCGTGTTTGCGGGCTTTTTTCGACAGTACGATCGCGTCACGCCGTTCGCGCGGCGGCTCGGGAACGCAGCAAGGAGCACTGCCATGGCGAACGGCACCGTGAAATGGTTCAACGCGGAGAAGGGCTACGGATTCATCACGGTGGATGACGGGGGCCAGGATGTCTTCGTCCACTACTCGGCGATCGACATGACCGGCTACAAGGTGCTCGAAGAGGGCCAGGCCGTCACCTTCGAGGTCGGGACAGGGGCGAAGGGGCCGCAGGCCGAGAGCGTGCGCCCCGTGTAGCGAGTCCTCCGCGCGATGGCCCGTCCGTCCCGATAGTCTCGCGGGCGACGGCCCGTTGGGCGGGGGCGGTACATCGTCTCGGCTGCGGATGCGGCATCCGGTTCTGCGCTCGACGGATGCCGCCCGCGGCCGCCACCGCGCTGCAGACGGTCGCGTTGTCGGCCCATGAGGGCTCCGCGCTTGCACTCCCTCATGCCGAGTGCCAGAATGATGTCTGGCACTCATGCGTGATGAGTGCTAAGTCCGGGAGGGACGACACACACTTATGGCAAAGATCATCGCTTTCGACGAAGAGGCCCGCCGCGGCCTCGAGCGCGGCCTGAACATCCTGGCCGACGCCGTCCGCGTCACACTCGGCCCCCGTGGCCGCAACGTCGTGCTGGAGAAGAAGTGGGGTGCCCCCACGATCACCAACGACGGCGTGTCCATCGCCAAGGAGATCGAGCTCGACGACCCGTACGAGAAGATCGGCGCAGAGCTCGTCAAGGAGGTCGCCAAGAAGACCGACGACGTCGCAGGCGACGGAACGACCACATCGGTCGTGCTCGCCCAGGCGCTCGTGCGCGAGGGACTGCGCAACGTTGCAGCCGGCGCCGACCCGATCAGCCTGAAGCGCGGCATCGAGAAGGCCGTCGAAGCGGTCATCAAGGAGCTCATCTCCAACGCCAAGGAGATCGAGACCAAGGAGGAGATCGCGGCGACCGCATCCATCTCCGCCGGTGACACCGAGATCGGCGCGCTCATCGCCGAGGCCATCGACAAGGTGGGCAAGGAGGGGGTCGTCACCGTCGAGGAGTCGAACACCTTCGGCACCACGCTCGAGCTCACCGAGGGCATGCGCTTCGACAAGGGCTTCCTGTCGCAGTACTTCGTGACCGACCCGGAGCGCCAGGAGGCGGTCTTCGAGGACCCGTACATCCTGATCGTGAACTCGAAGATCTCGAACATCAAGGACCTGCTGCCCATCGTCGACAAGGTGATCCAGGCCGGCAAGCAGCTGCTGATCATCGCCGAGGATGTGGATGGCGAGGCTCTCGCGACCCTGGTCGTCAACAAGATCCGCGGCATCTTCAAGTCGGTGGCCGTCAAGGCCCCCGGCTTCGGGGACCGCCGCAAGGCGCAGCTGCAGGACATCGCGATCCTGACCGGCGGCCAGGTCATCAGCGAGGAGGTCGGCCTCAAGCTCGAGAACGCGACCCTCGACCTGCTCGGCCAGGCCCGCAAGGTCATCGTCACCAAGGACGAGACCACGATCATCGAGGGCAACGGCGAGGCGTCGGCCATCGCCGGCCGGGTCAAGCAGATCCGCGCCGAGATCGAGAACACCGACAGCGACTACGACCGCGAGAAGCTCCAGGAGCGCCTCGCGAAGCTCGCCGGCGGCGTCGCGGTCATCAAGGCCGGTGCCGCGACCGAGGTCGAGCTCAAGGAGCGCAAGCACCGCATCGAGGACGCCGTGCGCAACGCGAAGGCCGCCGTCGAGGAGGGCATCGTCGCGGGTGGTGGCGTCGCGCTCATCCAGGCGGGCAAGACCGCCTTCGACAGCAAGGCCATCAAGGGCCTGGTCGGCGATGAGGCGACAGGGGCGAACATCGTCAGGGTCGCAGTGGACGCGCCGCTCAAGCAGATCGCGCTGAACGCCGGTCTCGAGCCGGGTGTCGTGGTCGACAAGGTGCGCAACCTCCCCGTCGGCCAGGGCCTCAACGCCGCGACCGGCGAGTACGTCGACATGCTGGCCGCCGGCATCAACGACCCGGTGAAGGT
>WOYR01000075.1 GCA_011620705.1 Microbacteriaceae bacterium
CGCGCCGCCGCCACCCAGGCGTCGAGCTTCGCTGTCGCAGCACCGGAGTCGATCGCCTCCGCCGCGACCGCGATCTTGTCGCGGAAGCGGGAGCGGATGTCCTGCTCGCCCAGCGTGTGGTCGTGCGCCAGTTCCCAGCTCACCAGTCCGGCGGCCGTGTTGAGCAGCACGATGTCGCGCACCGGCCCCTTCTCCCCCGCGAGCACGCGGCGGACGATGTCGGCATTGTGCGCGGCGTCCCCGCCCCGCAGTTCCTCGATGGATGCCCGCTCCAGGCCCAGATCGGCCGGATCGAGATCGTGCTCGGTGACCGAGCCGCGCGAGACCTCCCAGAGGTGGCTGTGCCCGGTCGTCGACAGCTCATCGAGCCCCTCGTCGCCGCGGTAGACGAGTGCCGTGGCTCCGCGGGTCTGGAAGACGCCGACGATCAGCGGCACCTTGTCCAGCTGCGCCACCCCGACTGCCGAGGCCTCGGGTCGCGCCGGGTTCAGGAGCGGGCCGAGGAAGTTGAAGACCGTCGGGATGCCCAGCTCGGCCCGCGTCGCTCCCGCGTACTTGAATCCGGCGTGGAAGAGGGACGCGAAGGCGAAGGTGATCCCCACCTCGCCGAGGATCGCCGCCACCCGCTCGGGCGGCAGCGCCAGATCGATCCCGAGGGCCGCGAGCACATCCGATGATCCCGATGCGGAGGAGGCGGCGCGGTTGCCGTGCTTGACCACCTTCGCGCCGGCGGCTGCTGCCACGATCGACGACATGGTCGACACGTTCACGGTGCCGAAGCGGTCGCCGCCTGTGCCGACGATGTCGAGGGCCATGGCATCGACGTCGAGCGGCTGCGCCTTCGCGAGGATCGCATCCCGGAATCCGACGATCTCGTCGACGGTCTCGCCCTTGGCCCTCAGCGCCACCAGGAAGCCCGCCAATTGGGACGGCGTCGCCTTCCCGGCCATGACCTCCTCCATCGCCCATGACGCTTCCGCCACGGACAGATCGGCGCCCGCCAGCAGCTGCGTCAGGACGGCGGGCCAATTCAATTCAGTGGGCATGCGCCCGATCGTAGCGACCCGCCCGGAATGGAATCGACGCGCGGGGAAATCCACCATAATGGAACGGTGACGTCCACCTCCCTCACCAACGCCCCGGGCACAGCGGTCATCAATCGGCCGAACGTGACGCAGGTGGGCGTGATCGTGTGGCTCGGCAGCGAGGTCATGTTCTTCGCAGGGCTGTTCGCGGTCTATTTCACGCTCCGCTCCACATCGCCGGGTCTGTGGGCCCAGCAGACGGCGCACCTCAACGTGCCGTACGCGCTCGCCAACACCCTCGTGCTGGTGTCCTCCTCCGTCACCGCGCAGGCGGGCGTGTTCGCCGCCGAGCGCCTGCAGCCCCGCCGCCTGGGCGGCGTGCTGCAGTTCTGGAGGTGGGGCATGGTCGAGTGGTTCTTCCTGACCTTCGCCCTCGGGGCCGTCTTCGTGACCGGCCAGGTCTTCGAGTACGCGAACCTGGTGAGCGAGCACATCGGCATCGCCTCCGACTCATACGGCTCGGCTTTCTACGTCGCAACCGGTTTCCACGCCCTGCACGTCACCGGCGGATTGGGCGCCTTCCTGCTGTGCATCGGTCGCGCCTTCGCGGTGAAGAACTTCACCCATAAGGAGGCGACGACCGCGATCGCGGTCTCGTACTACTGGCATTTCGTCGACGTGGTGTGGATCGGCCTCTTCCTCGTCATCTACATCCTGAAATAAGCGAACGGACCACTCCCCGCACATGGCGAAGACTGCAACTCCCCCAGCCCGCAAGGCCCGTGCCGGGCGCCGATCACCGCTGGCGTCGGTGGCTCTGCTGGTGATCGGCCTCCTCGCCACCGGTGGCGCGTACGCACTGTTCACGACGAGTGCCACCGCGCAGACCTCCTCGCAGATCAGTTCGATGGTCTCGGACGGTCAGAAGCTGTTCGCCGCCAACTGCGCCAGCTGCCACGGGCTCAACGCCCAGGGCACGGGCGTCGCGCCGACCCTGATCGGCGTCGGTGCGGCATCCGTCGACTTCCAGGTCGGAACTGGCAGGATGCCGGCGGCCGCCTCCGGACCGCAGGCGGAGAAGAAGCCGGTGCAGTTCACCGACGCGCAGATCGCGGCGCTCGCCACCTACGTCGCCTCGCTCGGCCCCGGCCCTGCGATCCCCTCCTCCGAGTACCTGCAGGGCAACGGCGACGTCGCGGCGGGCGCAGAATTGTTCAGGATCAACTGCGCCATGTGCCACAACGTGGCAGGCGCAGGCGGCGCCCTGACCGAAGGCAAGTACGCCCTCTCGCTCTCGGGCACCTCCGCCAAGCACATCTACGAGGCGATGGTCACCGGCCCGCAGAACATGCCGGTGTTCAACGAGCTGAATATCACGCCGGCCGACAAGGCGAACATCATCAGCTACCTCAAGTACCTCGACTCGCACCCCTCGCCCGGGGGCCTCGATCTGGGCAATCTCGGCCCGGTCTCCGAGGGGCTCTTCGTCTGGATCTTCGCCCTCGGCTCGGTCGTCGCCATCACCGTGTGGCTGACCGCCAAGTCCAACTGAGCTGCACCACCGGAAAGGGAACGCAATGGCTGACCAGGGCGCCGACCACGGCACCGACGTCGAGAAGTACGACGCCAGCGCGTCGCCGGGCTCCGCCATCGTGACCGCGGACCGCGTCGAGAACCCCGGGTTCCCGCCGTTCCGCCCGCGCGTGTCCGAGTTGGACCCGAAGAAGGATGCCGCGAACTCCCGCCGTGTCGCCCTCATGTTCGGCCTGTCGATGTTCGGCAGCGTCGCCGCGATCGCCGCATACATCATCTTCCCGATCACCCCGGGAGACACGGGGTCGGTGCGCACCAACACCTTCCTGCTCGGCATCGGCCTCGCGCTCGGCCTGTTCGGCATCGGCTTCGGCGCGGTGCACTGGGCCAAGGCGCTCATGGACGGGCACGACCTGGTCGAACTCCGTCACGGGACCCGGGGTTCCGACGAGACCCGCGAGAAGGCGGTCGAGGTGTTCCATCTCGGCAACCAGGAGTCCGGATGGAGCCGCCGCAAGCTGATCCGGAACACCCTGATCGGCGCTCTCGTGCTCTTCCCGCTGCCCGGCATCGTGGTCTTCCGCGACCTCGCCCCGGCCGCGGACCCCAACGACCTCCTCAAGCACACGATCTGGAAGAAGGGGACCCGGCTCACCAAGGACCCGAGCGGCACCCCGATCCTCGCCTCGGAGGTCACTCTCGGCTCGGTCTTCCATGTCATCCCGGATGGCATCAACGACCTCGAAGACAAGTTGGAGCAGAAGGCGAAGGCAGCCGTGCTGCTGATGCGGTTGAAGCCGGAGGACCTGCACGTCTCCAAGGGCCGCGAGAGCTGGAACTACAAGGGCATCGTCGCCTATTCGAAGATCTGCACGCACGTCGGCTGCCCGGTCGCGCTGTACGAGCAGCAGACCCACCACCTGCTCTGCCCATGCCACCAGTCCCAGTTCGACATCACGCATGAGGCGGAGGTCATCTTCGGCCCCGCCAAGCGCGCGCTGCCGCAACTGCCGATCACCATCGACTCCGAGGGCTATCTCGTCGCGCAGAGCGACTTCCATGAGCCCGTCGGCCCGAGCTTCTGGGAGCGCGAACATTGACCGTCGACACCACAGCCCCCGCCGCTGCGCCTGCCACCGGAGTCGATGACGTTCCTCCCGGCCGCGGCATGCGCCTGACCAACTGGGCCGCCAACTACGTCGATGAGCGCACCAGCATGTCGGGCTTCGTCCGCGAACTCGGCCGCAAGATCTTCCCCGACCACTGGTCGTTCATGCTGGGCGAGGTCGCTCTCTACAGCTTCGTCGTCATCCTGATCAGCGGCACCTTCCTCACCTTCTTCTTCCAGCCATCGATGGCGGTCGTCACCTATGACGGCTCCTATGCCCCGCTCAAGGGCATCCAGATGTCCGCGGCCATGTCGTCGACGCTGAACATCAGCTTCGACATCCGCGGCGGCCTGCTGCTGCGGCAGGTGCACCACTGGGCGGCCCTGCTGTTCGTGGCGGCCATCGGGCTCCACATGCTGCGCATCTACTTCACGGGCGCGTTCCGCAAGCCCCGCGAACTCAACTGGCTCATCGGTTTCGTCTTGTTCGTCCTGGCGCTCGCCGAGGGCTTCACCGGCTACTCCTTGCCGGACGACCTGCTCTCGGGCAACGGGCTGCGCATCATCGACGGCATGATCAAGGGCGTTCCCGTCGTGGGGACCTGGATCTCGTACCTGCTGTTCGGGGGGGAGGTCCCGGGCACCGCCATCGTCGGACGCCTCTACAGCCTGCACATCCTGCTGCTGCCGGCGATCCTGGTCGTCGCGCTCGGGCTGCATATGGTGCTGCTGATCGTCAACAAGCACACCCAGTTCGCGGGGCCGGGCCGCACCGAGGGCAATGTGATCGGGGTGCCGATCATGCCCGTGTTCGCAGCGAAGGCCGGCGGCTTCTTCTTCATCATCTTCGGCGTGATCATGCTGACGGCATCGTTCGTCACCATCAACCCGATCTGGTTGTACGGACCCTACGACCCCTCCCCCATCTCCGCCGGGACCCAGCCCGACTGGTACATCGGCTTCGCGGACGGCGCTCTGCGCCTGATCCCGCCGGGCTGGGAGTTCATGATCGGGCCATACACGGTATCGATGAACATCCTGGTCCCGATCCTCGTGCTCCTGGTGTTCCTGGTTCTCGTGGCGCTCTACCCCTTCTTCGAGGCGTGGGTGACCGGTGACAAGCGCGAGCACCACATGGCGGACCGCCCGCGCAATGCCCCGACCCGCACCGCGATCGGCGCCGCAGGCGTCACCTTCTACGCGGCATTGTGGGCGGCAGCCAGCTCGGACCTCATCGCCACCCACTTCGGGCTGACCATCGAGGGCGTCATTCACGCCATCCAGTTCGCGACGATCGCCGGCCCCTTCATCGCCTACTTCGTCACCAAGCGGATCTGCATCGGTCTGCAGAAGAAGGACCGCGAGATCGCACTCCACGGCTACGAGTCGGGCCGCATCGTGCGCCTGCCCGGGGGCGAGTACGTCGAAGTGCACGAGCAGCTCTCGGATTACGAGCGCTGGAAGCTGGTCAGCTTCGACGACTACGCGCCCATCATGCTCCGACCCGACAAGCAGGGCAGGATCACGGCTCGAGCACGCTTCCGCGCCCGGATGTCGCGCTGGTTCTTCGAGTACCGCATCGCGCCGGTGAGCCGCACCGAGATCGAGGCCTCGTCGCACGGGAGTCATTAGCGCCCGCCGTGATCAGAGCGCCAGGACGATGCGCCTCGGCTCTGTCGGCGGCCGCACGACCATCCGGCCGACGGACCATCCGGCCGATCGCCGGTCGGCGGAGTAATCATTGCCCAGGACACGGACGTAGTGATCCCGTGGCAGCTCACCTGCTCTCGGAACCAGAG
>WOYR01000031.1 GCA_011620705.1 Microbacteriaceae bacterium
GCACACCCGCAGGAGTACCCGGAAACCGCGCGACCACTCCATCAGACGACCGTGCCCATCAGATGTTGTCCAATGCGCCGGTGCGCCGCATGGCGATCAGGTACAGGATGATCGCGATCAGCGGCACGATCGACAGGGCCGCCGCCAGGGGCTGGTTGTTCGCCGTGACCAGCTGGCCGTAGATCAGGTTCGCCAGCAGCTGCGTCTTGCCGCCGACGATCGTGACGGCGATGTAGTCGCCGAGGCTGAGCGAGAAGGTGAAGATCGATCCGGCGGCGATCGCCGGGAAGACCAGTGGCAGGATGACCGACCGCACGGTGCGTCCGGTCGATGCCCCGAGGTCCGCGCTCGCCTCGACCAAGGAGGTTGGCACCCGGTCGAAGCCCGCGAACAACGGGATGATCATGTACGGCAACCACAGATAGGCCAGGGTGATGACGGTGGCCGGCAGGCCGTATCCGGGCGAGTGGCCACCCGTGACGATGTCGATCGGACCGTTCGGCTCGAGCAGCACCCGCCAGGCGTAGGCCTTCACCAGGTAGCTCGCCCACAGCGGCGTCGTCACCGCGACGAGGAAGAGCGCCCTGGTGCGCGGGCTCGCGATCTTGGCCATGTAGAACGCCATCGGGAAGGCGACGACCGCGTCGATCACGGTGACCCCGAGGGCCACCAGGATCGTGCGCAGCGTCACCTCCCGGTACAACGGATCGGTGGCCACCGCGACGATGTTGCCGAGCTGGAAGCTGGGAACCACCGCCCCGGTGAACCCGTCGACGCTCCAGAACGCCGTGATGAGCAGCACCACGATCGACCCGAGGTACGCGACGACGAGCCACAGGAGGGGCGGCGCGAGCAGCAGGCCCAGTCTCGTCCTCGGCCGCGTGGCGAAGAAGGCCGAGACCGGGCCTCGCTGCCCTACCCCTTGATCTGCTGCCACTTGGTGGTCCACTCCGAGTACGCCGTGCAGTCCGTCTTGCCGCTGCCGTCCACACAGGTGGTCTGCGGGGTGGTCCAGTAGTGGATCTGGGCCGCATAGGCCGCGTCGGTCGCGTGGTAGGTGTCGCAGAACGCCGGGTCGGAGGTCTCGGCGCAGGACTTGGTCTGCGCGGGCGCCTCGCCGAACCACTCGGCGACCTGGGCGTTGACCGTGGGCGAGGTGATCCAGTTCATCCACTCGTACATGCAGTTCGGGTGCTTGGCCTTCGATGAGACCATCCAGGTGTCCGACCATCCGGTCACGCCCTCCTTGGGCACCACCGTCTTGACCTCGACCTTGCCGTCGGCCTGCACGAGGTTGGCGATGACCTGCCAGCTCGTCCCGATCACGGAGCTGCCGGACTCGAAGGCCTCCACCGCCTTGGTGTAGTCCGACCAGTACTCGCCGATGTTGGCGTTCTGGGTCTTCAGCAGCGCGACGGCCGCATCGAGCTGCTTCTCGGTGAGCGAGTACGGGTCCTTGATGCCCAGAGACGGGTCGGTCGCACTCAGATACAGCGCCGCGTCGGCGATGTAGATCGGCGAGTCGTATGCGGTGATCTTGCCGGCGTATGGCGAGCTCTTGTCGAACACCGCCGACCAGCTGTCGGGCGCCGTGGTCACGACCGCGGGGTTGTACATCAGCACGTTGGCGCCCCAGCCGTGCGGGATGCCGTACATCGTGCCGCCGGCCGAGTTCCAGGCCTTCAGCTTGAGGAAGTCGCTGATCGTGGCGTAGTTGGGCACGAGCTTCGTGTTCACCGGCGCGGCATCGCCGCCGTAGATCAGGCGGAGGGTCGCGTCACCCGAGGCGGAGACGCCGTCGTACTGACCGGTGCGCATGAGCTGCACCATCTCGTCGGAGGTGCCCGCCGTCTTAGCGTTGACCTGGCATCCGGTCTGCTGCTCGAAGGGGGTCACCCAGTCGACGGCCGGGTCGTCGGAGCCGTCCTCGGCGTAGCCGGCCCAGACGATGATGTTGAGCTTGCCCTCGCCCGCGCCCAGCGTCTTCAGCTCGGAGACCTTCGGCAGGCTCCCCGCGGAGGTGCTGCTCGAACCGGTGCCGCCCGAGCACCCGGCGAGCGTGACGGCGAGCGCGGCGGCCACGGCCAGCGCCGCGCCGAACTTGCTGTTGCGAATCATGATGTTCCTCTCGTGTGCTGTGCTGATGAGAACTGAGTGGTTCGGTCCGGTTCGGGCTGCGTGGTTCAGGATGGGGCGGGTTGGGGGGCTGGGGCCGCCGTGTCGAGCGGCCGCAGCGCGCTGTCGTGCCAGGCGATCGCGATCGGATCGCCGCGCCGCAGCGCCGAGGTCCCGGGCGCATCGGCGTTGAGCACGGTGGCCGAGAGCTGCAGCCTGCTCCCCGATGCGTCGATTGGGCCGTCGATCACGATCCGGGTGGTCGGGCCGGAGTACACGACTTCGCCGACCGTGCCGGTGAGCTGGTGCTCACCGACCGACGCCCTGGCCGATGCCGCCTTCGCCCCCGCGCCCAGCACCCGGATCTTCTCGGGGCGGATCGCGAAGGTGCCCCGCTTGCCGACGAGCTGCTCCGCGAGAGCGGCCGGGATCACGTTCGCCGATCCGACGAAACCCGCGACGAAGGGCGTTGCCGGATACTCGTACACCTCGCCGGGAGTGCCGACCTGCTCGGTGCGCCCCGCGTTGAACACGGCGAGCCGGTCGCAGAGGGTGAGGGCCTCATCCTGATCGTGGGTGACGAAGAGGAAGGTGATGCCCACCTCGCGCTGGATGGACTTGAGCTCGAGCTGCATCTGCTCGCGCAGTTTCAGGTCGAGCGCGCCGAGCGGCTCGTCGAGCAGCAGCACCTTGGGCCGTGTGACCAGCGCCCGGGCGAGCGCGACGCGCTGGCGCTGGCCGCCGGAGAGCTCTCCGGGCTTGCGCGCGCCCAGATCCCCGAGCCGCACCATCTCGAGTGCCTCGGCCACCCGCCGGGCGCGTTCGGCGCCGCCGACGCCGCGCACCTTCAGCCCGTACGCCACGTTCTGCCCGGCGGTCATGTGGGGGAAGAGCGCGTAGTCCTGGAAGACCGTGCTGACGTCTCGCCGGAACGCGGGCACCGCGGTCTGGTCGACACCGCCGAGGATGACGCTGCCGCTGGTCGGCCGCTCGAAGCCGGCGATCATCCGGAGCACGGTCGTCTTGCCGGACCCTGAGGGGCCGAGCATCGCGAAGAACTCGCCGTCGGCGATCTCGAGATCCACTGAATCGACCGCCACCACGCGCCCGAAGGTCTTGCGCAGTCCGCGCAGGGCGATCTGCGGGGCGGTCGCGGCACGGGCGACGGCCGGCTCGGGCGTGGCGCTCACGGGGGACATCGACCTCCGACTCTCGATTCCGACAGCGTAGCGGCTCAATCGCCTTCGGAATCAGTCGTTTCAGACGCCGCGACTGCTGAGCACAGCCGTGATGCCCGCGGGTCGTGACATCATCCGCGCCCTGAGCCGAGCTGCGGTGCGGCGGCCGCACCGAGCGGCGCGGTCGCCGCACCAAGCGCAGCTCGTCGTGCGCGGAGGCCCGCCCGCCCTCGGCGCAGCGCGGCACCCACATCGAGCAGGACGCACTCGAGTCCGGTCTGATCGATGAGCCGCGTCCGGATGAGCCAGCTCGTCAGCGCCCCGATCGTCGAAAGCTGCAGCCGGATGTCCGCCATGTCCGTGGGAACGGATCGCTCGAGAAAGCCCGGCAGCGCGAAGACCAGATCGTCGGAGTGCATCGTGCGGCAGAACGCGCCGACCGGGTCGAACTGCCGCTCGATCGCCAGGAGTTCGATGTCGGACGTGACCAGGACGCCGGCGCCCTCGGCTTCGAGGTAGTCGCGCAGCCGCAGCTCGAGCGAGCGCAGTCGGCGCTGCCTCATCCCGGTCGGACCGCCCCGCGCCGAACGAGACAGCTGTTCGGCGAAGAATCCATCCAAGACGATGTCGATCGTCGGCGTCGCGCTGCTCATGCCCTCACCTCTCCAATGCCACCAATGCCACCGTGCCGCGCCCGCGAACTCATGCCCTTCACGGCACGCCCGCCAGCAGCTCGTTCAGCGCCGCACTCTTCGAGGCGAGCCGTCGCGGGGCGGGCTCCGGATGCCCCGGCGGGGGGATCAACCAGTACTCGGAGCCGCCGGGCCCACGGCGCTCGATCTCCCAATGATGGTCGTGCAGGAGCAGGTGATGATGTCGGCACAGCAGGATGCCGTCGGCGACATCGGTTCTGCCGCCGTCTCTGGCCCAGTGCCGGATGTGATGGGCTTCGCACCAGCTCGGCGGTCGCTCGCAAGCCGTCCATCCGCATCCGCCGTCCCGTTCCGCGAGCGCGATTCGCTGCCGTTGAGTGAACAGCCGCTGCTCCCGGCCCACATCGAGCGGTTGCCCGTGCTCATCGAACACGACGGCGATGGTCCCCTGCGTGCAGGCAAGCCGCTCGACCGTCTCGATCGAGACCGGCGCCTGGGAACGCTGCACCCGGCCGTGCCCGGCGCGGGCGTTCAACTGCTGCTCGGTGACGGTCACCCGCACGGCGGGCGCACCCCGCCCGACCAGCTGGGTCGGGTTCACCTCAGCTCCGGCGGTGACCAGTCCGTAGAAGGCATCCGAGGCGAGTTGCTCGGTGGTCCGTGGATCTTCGGCGATCCGCTGCGCGTGCTCCTCGTCGGTGACGAACCGGGGCCCGCCGCGCCGCGGCGACGTCGCCCGGTCATACAGTTCTGAAACGACGGAGCCGTCGATCGGATCGAGGTTCCACACGATTCTCACCGATCCGTCGCGCATGCTCTGCAGCCGGAGCCCCCGCGCCTCGCGGGCGGCCCGCTCGCGATCCAGGATGCCGGCCTCGTCGAGTTCATCCCGCAACGCGCGAGCTCGAGCGAAGATCCGGTCGGCGTCGACCGAGCCCGCTTCGAGAATCAGCCGTCGTGCCGCGCCGGCCAGCACCGGGGCCGGGATATCGTCGCTCGGCATGCCGAGGCCACCCCGGATCGCATCCGCCGCATCCGCCGTCACCGTCCCGTCGAGCATTCCCGCGGCGATGTCGGCGAGCCACGGATGCGACTCGGCCAGACCGCCGACCCTGACCGCCTGAGCGGCGGCCTGGGATGTGGACCCGGTCGCTGCTTGGACCAGCTTCTGGGCGTGCGATGCCCCAGCCTTTGCGCGAGACCATCGTGTCCCAGTTCGGGCGCCGACCGCCGCGCGAGCTCCCCCGCGAGCACGGCCGAGTGCGCCCGGGCGAGGTTCTCGTGCTCGGCCGAGTGCCTCAACAGCTCCAGCAGCACCGCGTCGCTCAGGGCCGAGATCGTCGCGGGGGTACAGGGAACGGCGTCCAGCGCGCGCGTCGCCGCCAAGAAAGGCGCAGCCGGCGCAGCCGGCGCGGCCGGCGCGGGGATCGTGGACATGCCACCAGTTTAGCGGGACTCGAAGCTATGTTCGAGTAAACCGAACAAGTCGTCGAGATTCCGCCTGGGGAGGAAAGGAGGA
>WOYR01000053.1 GCA_011620705.1 Microbacteriaceae bacterium
TCGGGCTTGACGATGACGAGCGTCTCCTCGATCTCGGTGGTCATGTGGTACCTCCTCGGGGTGGGTCCGGTGATTCAGGGGCCGGGGTCCCCGCCGCCTCCGGATGAGCGGCGAGATATTCGCGCCGACCGCGATCGATCTGGCGGGCGCGCACGAAGCACCAGATCCAGAACGCGGCGAAACCGGCGCCGACGAGGTAGATGAGGGGATTGAGGACGCCGAGCGCGATCAACCCGGCCTGGATGACCCAGCCGATCGCGACCCCGATCGGCCAGCGCAGCAACAGGATCGTCACCAGGATCACGACCACGAAAGCCGCCCCACCGCCGAAAGCGAGCGCCGGTGCCACCGTCTTCAGCCCGAACAGGACGAGAACGACGAAGAACAGCAGGATCGCCTCGAGCAGCAGCACGATCGAGAGCAGGCTCTCGGTGGTGGAGCGCTGACGCCGCTGCGTCACTTCCAGCCCTCGGCGGCGGCGCGGGCGATGGCCTCGCCGACCAGGGTGATCGATCCGGTGACCAGCACCGCGCGGCGCGGGCGCTCGACGGCCCACTCGCGGGCGCGGGCCAGGGCGTCGCCCGCGTGCGCGAACTGGTGGCCCGCATCCTCGTGCGTGAGTTCCCGCACGAGCTCGGCGAGCTGGTCGTGCGGGATGGCCCGGTCCGACAGCGAGTTCGTCGCGTAGAACTGCTCGACCACCGGCGCGAGCTCGCGGATGATGCCGCGCGCATCCTTGTCGGAGAGGATCGAGATCACCGCGGTCCACTCGTCGAAATCGAAGTACTCGCCCAGCGCGGCAGCCAGAGCGCGCGCGCCATGCGGATTGTGGGCGGCATCCACCAGCACGGTCGGGTCGATGCCGATCAGCTGCAGCCTTCCGGGCGAGCTCACCGTGCCGAGCCCCTCCAACACGATATCGTCGGCGAGCGCGACGGTGCCATCGCCGAGGAAGGTCTCGACCGAGGCGAGGGCGACGGCCGCGTTCTGCGCCTGGTGGTCGCCGTAGAGCGGCAGGTAGACGCCCTCGTAGCGCCCGGCCCTGCCCCGCACATCGATCAGCTGGCCGCCGACGGCGACCGTCGTCGACTCCAGCGCGAAGTCGAGAGCCTCGATCGACATGGTTGCCTCGTCCAGCCTCGCGGCGGCGCGCAACTCGTCGAGCGCCTCGATGCTCTGCATGGCGGTGACCACGGATGCCGACGGCTTGATGATGCCCGCCTTGGTGCGGGCGATCTCGGCCACCGTGCTGCCGAGCCTCGCCTGATGGTCGAGCGCGATCGGGGTGAAGACGGCCACCTGCCCGTCGGCGACGTTCGTGGAGTCCCACTCCCCGCCCATGCCGACCTCGAGCACCATCACGTCGACGGGCGCGTCGGCGAAGATCGCGAATGCCAGCACGGTGAGCGCCTCGAAGAAGGTCAGCGGCTCCTCGTCGTTGGCGATGAGCTCGGCGTCGGTCATCAGCAGGTACGGGGTGATGTCGTCCCAGTTGCGGGCGAAAGCCTCATTGGTGACCGGACGGCCGTCGATCATGATCCGCTCGTTCACCCGGATGAGGTGCGGGCTGGTCAGCAGCCCGGTCTTGAGGCCGGTGGCTCGCAGCAACGACTCGATCATCCGGCTCGTCGAGGTCTTGCCGTTCGTGCCGGTGATGTGCACGACCGGCGCCGAGCGCTGCGGATCGCCCAGCAGTTCGACGGCGCGCCGGGTCGGGTCGAGCCGCGGCTGAGGGCTGCCCTCGCCGATGCGCTCCAGCAGTTCGCGGTATGCCTCGTCCGCCTGCTCCTGGTACTCCGCCTCGTAGGCCGCTGCCCCGGCGTCGTCATCGATGTCGTCGCCCATGGCTACATCCTCTCAAGCTCGACGGCGGCGCGGTGGCCGTCGCTGAGATCGACGACGGGTGCCGCCACCGCCACGCGCTCGAGGGTCTGCAGCCCGAAGCGCATCGCGAGGGTCTCCGCCATGATCAGCTCCTGGTGCGCCAGGACCGCGTCGAAGGATGCGCCGTCGACCGTGAGAGTGAGGGCGATGCGATCGCTCACCTCGAGGCCGGCATCCTTGCGCGCCTGCTGCACGGCGCGGACCACATCGCGCGCCACTCCCTCGGCCTCGAGCTCGGGCGTGAGGTGCGTGTCCAGCACGACGAAGCCGTCACCGGGCAGGAAGGCGATCGCACTGCCGGCGCCTGCGGCCTCGAGCACCAGCTCGTACTCGCCCGGCTCGAGGGCCGTGCCGCCGACCGCGACTCCGCCGTCGGCGGTCTGCACCCAGTCCCCCGCCTTGGACGCCTGGATGATGCGCTGCACATCCTTGCCGACGCGCGGACCCAGTGCCCGCGCGTTGACCGAGAGCCTGCGGGTGATGCCGAACTCGGCGAGGCTGGATTCGCGCAGCTCCTGCAGTTCGACGGACTTCACGTTGAGCTCGTCCCGCAGGATCTCGGCGAAATCGGCGAGGGATGCGGCGTCCGGGCCGACGACGGTCAGCCCGGCCAGGGGCAGCCGCACCCGCAACCCCCGCGCCTTGCGCAGGGCGAGCCCCGACGACGCGATCTCGCGGACCCGGTCCATGGCGGCGACCAGCGCGGGATCGCTCGGGAAGGATGCGGCATCCGGCCAGTCGCTCATATGCACGCTGCGCTCCCCGGTGAGTCCGCGGTAGATCTCGTCGGTGATCAGCGGCAGCAGCGGGGCCGCCAGCTGGGTCAGCGCGACGAGCACGGTGTAGAGGGTGTCGAAGGCGTCGCGGTCGTCGCCGTCCCAGAAGCGGTCGCGGCTGCGGCGCACGTACCAGTTGGTCAGCACATCGCCGAAGTCGCGCAGGGCGCTCGCCGCGAAGGGGGTGTCGAAGGCGTCGAGGTGCGTGGTGACCTGTTCGAGAACCTCGCGGGTCTTGGCCAGCAGGTAGCGGTCGAGCGCATTGGAGCTCGTCGACACCGGCTCGGCTGTGCAGCCCGCCGCATTCGCGTACAGGGTGAAGAAGTAGTAGGTGCTCCACAGCGGCAGCAGCAGTTCGCGCACGCCGGCGCGGACGCCCTCCTCGGTGACGACGAGGTTGCCGCCGCGGATCACCGAGCTCGACATCAGGAACCAGCGCATCGCATCAGAGCCGTCGCGGTCGAAGACCTCGTTGACGTCCGGGTAGTTGCGCAGCGACTTTGACATCTTCTGGCCGTCGCTGCCGAGCACGATGCCGTGGCTGAGCACGTTGGTGAACGCGGGGCGGTCGAAGAGCGCGGTCGAAAGGGCGTGCATCACATAGAACCAGCCGCGGGTCTGGCCGATGTACTCGACGATGAAGTCCGCCGGGCTGTGCGTGTCGAACCACTCGCGGTTCTCGAAGGGGTAGTGCACCTGGGCGAAGGGCATCGAGCCGGAGTCGAACCAGACATCCAGCACGTCGGGAATGCGCCGCATCGTGCTGCGCCCGCTCGGGTCGTCGGGGTTGGGCCGGGTGAGCTCGTCGATGGCCGGACGGTGCAGATCGGCTCGCCCGTCGGGGCCGGTCGGGAGCACCCCGAAGTCGCGCTCCAACTCGTCGAGCGAGCCGTAGACGTCGACGCGGGGGAAGTCCGGATCGTCGCTCTTCCAGACCGGGATCGGCGAACCCCAGTAGCGGTTGCGGCTGATCGACCAGTCGCGCGCGTTGGCGAGCCACTTGCCGAACTGGCCGTCCTTCACGTTCTCGGGCACCCAGTTGATCTGCTGGTTGAGCTCCACCATGCGGTCCTTGAACTCGGTGACGCGCACGAACCAGCTCGACACCGCCTTGTAGATCAGCGGGTTGCGGCAGCGCCAGCAGTGCGGGTAGCTGTGCTCGTAGCTCTTCACCTGGATGAGCCGGCCGGCATCGCGCAGCAGCTGCGTCAGCGGCTTGTTCGCCTCGAACCAGTGCTGGCCGGCGACCTCGGGCACCTGCCCGAGGAAGCGGCCGCCGTCGTCCAGCGACAGGATGACCGGGATGCCGGCCGCGGCACAGACCACCTGGTCGTCCTCGCCGTATGCCGGCGCCTGGTGCACGATGCCGGTGCCCTCCCCCGTCGCGACATATTCCGCTACGAGAATCTGCCAGGCGTTCTGCGTGCCGTAGCTGTCGGCATCGGCGTAGTAGTCCCAGAGCCGGTCGTAGTGGACGCCGCCGAGCTCGGCTCCAGTCACGGTGCGGGTGGCCGCGGCGCGCGCCTCGTCGGCCGATGCATAGCCGAATTCCTTGGCGTAGCCCCCGATCGTGTCCGTGGCGAGCAGGTACTGGTGCACGCCGTCGGCGCTGGGCACGATCGAGTACTCGACCGCCGGACCGACCGCGAGCGCCAGGTTGGTGGGGAGGGTCCACGGCGTGGTGGTCCACGCGAGCGCCTCGACCCCGGTCAGCCCGAGCGCCTCCGCCTTCTCGCCGACGAGCGGGAAGGTCACCGTGACCGACTGGTCCTGGCGCATCTGGTAGACGTCGTCATCCATCCGCAGCTCGTGGTTGCTGAGCGGCGTCTCGTCGTTCCAGCAGTACGGCAGCACCCGGAAGCCCTCGTAGGCGAGGCCCTGATCGTACAGCTGGCGGAAGGCCCAGATGACGCTCTCCATGTACTCCACGTTGAGCGTCTTGTAATCGTGCTCGAAGTCGACCCAGCGCGCCTGGCGCGTGACGTACTCCTGCCACTCCGTGGTGTAGCGCAGCACCGATTCGCGGGCCTTCGCGTTGAAGACGCCGATGCCCATGTCCTCGATCTCGTGCTTCTGGGTGATACCGAGCTGGCGCATCGCCTCGAGTTCGGCTGGCAGGCCGTGGGTGTCCCAGCCGAAACGGCGCTGCACCTGCTTGCCGCGCATGGTCTGGTAGCGGGGGAACAGGTCCTTGGCGTAGCCGGTCAGCAGGTGGCCGTAGTGGGGCAGGCCGTTGGCGAAGGGCGGGCCGTCGTAGAACACCCACTCTGGGCATCCCTCGCGGTTGTCGATCGACGCCTGGAAGGTGCCGTCGCGCTTCCAGAACGCCAGGATGCCGCGCTCGATCGCGGGGAAGTCGGGCGACGCCGGCACCGCGGGTTCACCGTTCAACGGGTAGGTCATGTCGCGCTCCGTGCTCGTGGTGTTCTCTTCCACGAGGACGACGGATGCCGCGGTACCACCTCGCTTGCCCTCCGCCGGCCTGGCATGCCCGACCAGCGGATGACCGCTCATTGCTCGCTGTGACGGGCTGACCCGCTCGGCTCTACTTGCCTCTCGCGAGACGTTCTTCCGAGGACTCCCCGGTGATGACCGGATCGCTGCCTGTATCGGGAATGCTACCCGACGACGGGCCGCTGCTGGCTGCCGCTCCCGGACTCGGGGGCGCGGATATCAGGAGTGGGCGGATATTCTGTCCCAGGCCCCCATACCCGAGGATGACATGAACGACGACACGGACGACCTGGACGAGTTCGCCCGCATGTTCGGAGCCAAGCCGGAAACCCCTCCCGATGGCCTC
>WOYR01000269.1 GCA_011620705.1 Microbacteriaceae bacterium
TATCCTTTCCCTTTCCTTTGGTCATACGACCGTCCGATGTCACCGGTCAACCGCGCGTGCGGATGCCCAGCCAGGCCACAGACGGGCGACTCCATGAGTGCTGCCCTGAGAACGCCGAGGCCGTGTCGCCCTGGCCGCCGGCACTCTGCGCACGGCGGACCGGCGTAACCTCGCCGCGGCCGGCTCAACCTCCGGGTGCCGGCTTCCCTCCACAGGAAGCTGGCGTTCGAGGCGGTACAAAATCAGCTCAGCCTGAACGCCTACGCAACTGAGCTTCTTGGACGGACCGCGATTTAGCTGGCCGGTTGAGCGTGACGACTGGCGCCGCCGACACTGGGTTCCGGCTAGCCGGACGAGCTGTGCGGTGACCGCGTCAAGGAGGCCGTCGACGATCGCCGTTTCCGAGGCCGTTTTGCCGTCGTTATGGAGCAGCCGGTGGGAAGCCAATCCTTGATTTCTGGCGGGGCGTGCCTCCAGTCAACCGACCTGAGTTGTCGGAAACCAGTCGCTCCTTTCCTCGGCGGCTGACACGGGGGGCCTGCATCTGACCACCTGAGAAGCCATACCGACTCCGAGTTGAGTAGAGCAAGAGGGAGGCCCACTTCGTCGATCTCGGAAGTGCTCGACACCGTGTCGACGTCCAGCAGGACCCGGATGTCTCGGGCGACCTGATCCCCACCCCATCGAAGTCCTGTGTAGGCGAGCAGCCGGATCAGGGTGCCGTGCGGTCCGTCTTGCCGGGCGAGAAGTTCGACTTGGGAATGGGTGGAATGGGTGAGGTAGGTGCGGCGCTTGTGTCGCTTGCGGGGAAGCTTGACGCCGCGCGCCGGGTTGTCGCTGAGTCGTTCGTCTCGGACGGCGACGTCGAGGATCCCGTTCAGGACTCCCGTGACTCTGACGACACTGGATCTGCCAGCGCCTTCGGCTTCGACCTCGTGGTTGGGGCGGTGCCCTCGATCAGTTTCCCGATCCACGCCTGGATGTCGCTGTGGCGGATCCGTCGCACTGGAACATCGCCCCAGCGAGGTTCGGCCCACACCCGCCAAGCGCCCTCGAGCGGCGCCCACGAGGACGGCTTCAGATGCACCTGCGCGGCAAGCCACGCAGGGCCGAGCTGCCCGACCGTGATGCGAGCCTCCTCCGGAGAGACGTAGACGCCCCGGCTCACGTCGACGGTCACGGACGCCAGGAACTCCGTGGCGCTCCCCGGCCCGGTCATGTCCTCCTCGGCGGGAAGCGTCAGCCAGGCAAAGGGATGGTGACTCTCTCGTTTCCTCGCTTACCAGGCGTATAATGGCGTAAAGATCATATTGGAGGTGATTGCTGTGACCTCGGGGACGTTGGTGCGGGCCGCGCGGAAGAGTCGCGGCTTCACCCAGAAGCAGCTGGCGCATCGGACTGGAATCGATCAGGCTCGGGTGTCACGTGCAGAGAGCGGGAGTGAGGATCTGCGATCGGGAACGGTGGACCGCCTCCTCGCCGGCGCCGGGCACCGTCTATACGCGGCACCCACCAGACGAGACGACGCTGCCGCCATCGCGCCGCAGATTCGGTCGAGCCTGGAGGCCGGTGACCGTTCGCTTGCGCTGCGGTACCTTATCCAACTCAACGACAACCTCCTCTCCGAGAAGGGCATCATCCGAGGGGTTCTCGCTGTTGCGGAGCCCGAGCTCGTTGGTCAGAAGGTGTGGGACGCGGCGATTGCCGGTTTGGTGGCGTGGCGTCTGAACGAGGAACGAGTTCCATTGCCGGCGTGGGTGAACGATCCCCGCCGCATCCTCGATCGAACTCGCGTCTTGCGAGTTGATCCCGCTGACCCAGAGCCCACCCGCGCCGACGTACCGCGCGAGCTGCTGGAGCATGGCGTTCTGGCGTGGGAAGACACCTTCGCTAGCGTGTGACGTGACCCTCTTCGACCGCGACCAACTCATTGACGCCCTCGGCGAACTCGTAACCGAGCTCCGCGCGGATGGGCAGAGGGTCGGCATCCGCTTGGTCGGCGGTGCAGCACTCGCGCTTCGCTATTTCGATCGCCGAAGCACCGAAGATCTCGACGCTCTCCACGTCCGACCCGGCACCGACCAGGTAGTCGCTCAAGCCGCGGACCGCATCGCAGACCGGCGAGGATGGGATCACGGGTGGCTCAACTTCACAGTCACCGAAACCGCGGCCGAACCACAATGGGGTCGTCCGGTCGCCTGGCAGACGATTCACGACGATGGCATCGTCGTGGTCCAGGTCGCGAGCTCCGGTGCGTTACTCGCGATGAAACTTCGCGCCAATCGCCCGGGCCGCGACACCGACGATATTCGTCAGCTGCTCGCGATCTGTGGCGTCAGCTCCGTCGAACAAGCCGACAATCTATACGCCGATTTCTACCCGGGTGAAGCTCTCTCGCAGCGGGCGTGGAACATGGTCGTGGCGATCTTCGCCGACGCCCCCCTTTCCGAACCGGACCCACCACCACCTTTCGCGCTGTAGCCGCCTTCTGCCCCAGGGCGGCATTATCTCTGCCAAGGACGGAGTCCCAAAATGAGCAGCCCCACTCCCCGTTTCGGTATCGCGATCAACCGCGGTGTCGATCACGTCGAGGTGACGTTCACGCCCCAACACGGCGCTCCTTCCGGCGTTGTCTGGTACGTCGCGACGCTGGTTGACGGCATCGCCATGTCCGGCGACGGATTCGACTACGGCGACGTGACCGAGGCGATCACGACAGTGTTCTACGTTCTACGACTCCGATCGGGTCGACGCCTCGTCGATCACGACTCCGAACCCGCTCGGAGTCGTTCGCGGGACGACTGTCGCCGTGTTCCTCACCTGGAACGCTGAGGGCGGCGAGATGCTCGCCGTGGGCGCGGAAGGCCCGCTCGGCGAGGCAGGATTCGAGCTCCGCGAGGTGACCGACACGGCCGAGGCACTGGCGTTCCTCGCCGCGTCGGGGGACGACGCGACGACCGCGTTCTTCACCGAACTCGGCATTGCCGGATTTCGCGGCTTCGCCGAGATGCGCACATTGCGCCTCGCGCGACCCAACGGCGAAGAAGGATCGGGCCTGACGTTCCTCGTCGGGGCCAACAACAGCGGCGAATCAACGTTCATTGAGGCGCTCCACTCGATCGCCCGCGGGCGCGCGCAACGAGACATCGACTTCCCTCAGCTCCGGCGACATCGCGACCTCGACGAGGTGACGATGACCCTTCGGCGGAGCGACGGTCGCGTCCTTCAGGTCAAGCGCCTTCGCAGGCCTGAGTTGGTAGGAGTCGACTCGATCAGCCTGGCCGCTCTTGTTGGACGTGCCAGCGTCAGCGTGAGAAGAGCAGGATTCGCACCTCGAAGATCTGCCGCACCTCGTCATCGCTGGTAAGCGTCTCGATCTTCAGGACCGCACTGCCGCGGCCAGGGTCGGTCCTGGACGCTCTCACGGATTGGACGACCGTGCGCACGTGAAGGCGATCGCCGGCCCGCGTGGGTGTCGGCCACGACAGTTGCCCCCCTGCTCCGATGATGCCTCCGGCGATGTCGGGCCCCTCCGTCACGAGTAGCCGCATCGTGATCGCGGCCGTGTGCCATCCGCTTGCCGCCAATCCGCGGAAGAAGCTGTCTCGCGCCGCGTCCGGATCCAGGTGGAACGGTTGCGGGTCGAACTGCTCAGCGAAGGCGATGATGTCCCGCTCGGTGATTGTCACCTCGCCCGACACGAACTCCGTTCCGACCTCGACATCTTCCAGATGAAGCTTCATGGGCTCATTCTCCGGGTGCGCTGGCTGAGACGGCAATCCGAAACAGTTATGAGGCGCCGAGGACGTTTCGCGGGCATCCTTCGTGAGTCTCGTCGCTGAATGGCACTTGGGTTATAGAGTTGATGTGGCCCGTTACTCATGGAAGCGCAAGGGAGCGGTTCATGGCGAGTGAGATCATTGTTGAGAAGAACGTGATGGTCCACATGCGGGACGGCGTCCTGCCCGCAACGGACATCTACCGCCCGGCGGACGCTGGGCCGCTGCCCGCAATCGTGCAGCGGACGCCCTACGACAAGGAGGGCGTGGCGCTACGCAACTTCGCCTTCGAGGTCATGCGCGCCGTCCAGGCCGGATACGTGTGCGTCGTGCAGGATACCCGCGGGCGCTACCTGTCTGAGGGGGAGTTCAACCCGTTCTTCGACGAGGGACGCGACGGCTTCGACACCGTTGCCTGGGTGGCCCGGCAGCCGTGGTGCGACGGCAGCGTCGGCATGGCGGGCGGCTCGTACTTCGGCGCGACGCAGTGGCGCGCCGCAAGCGAGAGTCCCGAGGCGCTGAAGGCGATGGTGCCCTTCGTCACCGCTGCCGACTACCACGAGGGCTGGGCCTACCAGGGCGGCGCGTTCGAACTCGGCTTCAACCTCCAGTGGACGCTCTTCTTTCTCGCCACGGGCGAGCTCGCCCGCGGGATCGCGAAGGGCGACGCCGATCCCGGCGAGTTCGGTGCGCTGATTGCTGCCATCAACGACAACGACGCGCTGTTCGGGCGCCTCCCGCTGACTGACTTGCCGCTGCTGAAGAAGCTCGCGCCGTATTACCTCGACTGGCTCGATCACCCAAGTTACGATGACTACTGGAAGGCGATCGCGCCGAAAGAGTCGCATAGCAAGATCACCATTCCGACGCTCAATATCGGCGGCTGGTACGACCTATTCCTCGGCGGCACGATCGCCAACTTCGTCGCGATGAAGGACAAGGGTGCGCAGCTGCTTATCGGCCCGTGGTCGCACGGCGAAACGACCGGCTGGTTCAGCGACCGCTCGTACGGCTTCCTCGCTAACTATGCCGCGCTCGATCCGACCGCGATCCACGTGCGCTGGTTCGACCGCTACTTGAAGGGCATCGATAACGGCGTGGACGCCGCAGCGCCCGTACGGCTCTTCGTTATGGGCATCGACCAGTGGCGAGACGAGCAGGACTGGCCGCTGCCCGACACTCACTTCACGCCCTGGTACCTTCGCGCGGGCGGCGCGCTCTCGACGGAGGTGCCCGGCGACGAGGACCCGAGCAGCTACGACTACGACCCTGCTAACCCGGTGCCTACCTGTGGCGGACCGACGTTCCTGCCCGGCCTATTCATCGCCGCCAACGCTGGTCCGCGCGACCAGCGCGCGATCGGCGAGCGCGCCGACGTGCTCACGTTCCAGACCGAGCCACTCATGAAGGACACCGAGGTCACCGGCCCGATCGAGCTCGTCCTTTACGCGTCGTCGTCGGCCCGGGACACCGATTTCACCGGCAAGCTGGTCGACGTCCATCCCGACGGCCGCGCCGAGCACCTGACCGATGGCATCCTGCGTGCCCGCTACCGCAACTCGATGAGCGCGCCCGAAATGCTTACCCCTGGCGAGGTCTACGAACCTGTCTCTTATACAACTCTGACGC
>WOYR01000057.1 GCA_011620705.1 Microbacteriaceae bacterium
ACCGCATCGTGCCGATCATCCCGGATGAGGCGCGCACCTTCGGCATGGACGCCTACTTCCCGACCGCCAAGATCTACAACCCGAACGGCCAGCACTACACCTCTGTCGACCGGGAGCTGCTGCTCGCTTACAAGGAGAGCCCGCAGGGGCAGATCATCCACACCGGCATCAACGAGGCCGGCGCCTTCTCCGCGTTCACCGCGGCAGGAACCGCGTATGCGACCCACGGCGAGCCGCTCATCCCGGTCTACATCTTCTATTCGATGTTCGGATTCCAGCGCACCGGCGACGGGATGTGGGCTGCGGGCGACCAGATGGCCCGCGGCTTCATCATCGGCGCCACCGCCGGGCGCACCACGCTGACCGGCGAGGGCCTGCAGCACGCCGACGGCCACTCCCACCTGCTCGCCTCCACCAACCCCGCCGTGGTCGCCTACGACCCGGCGTACGGCTACGAGATCAGCCGGATCGTGCAGGCCGGCATCGAGAGGATGTACGGCGGCGAGGCTGCGCTCGAGAAGCACGGCGATCCCAACGTCATGTACTACCTGACGGTCTACAACGAGCCCCATCAGCAGCCGGCCGAGCCGGACGACCTCGACGTCGAGGGTCTGCTCAAGGGCATCTACAAGCTCAAGGCGGCCGAGAACCTGGGCCCGAAGGCGCAGTTGATGGCCTCCGGCGTCGCCGTGCCGTGGGCGCTCGAAGCACAGGAACTGCTCGCCCGCGACTGGAACGTCGCTGCGGATGTCTGGAGCGTCACCTCCTGGACCGAGTTGCGCCGCGAAGGCCTCGCCGCCGATGAGCACAACTTCCTCCACCCGGAGGAGGCGCCGCACGTGCCGTACCTCTGGTCGAAGCTCTCCGGTTCCGAGGGACCGTATGTGGCTGTCTCGGACTACATGCACGCGGTCCCGGACCAGATCCGCCCCTTCGTGCCCGGCGATTTCGCGACCCTCGGCGCCGACGACTTCGGCTTCAGCGACACCCGTCCTGCGGCCCGCCGCTTCTTCAAGATCGACGGACCCTCCATCGTCGTGCGCACCCTCCAGTCGTTGGCCCGCCGCGGCGAGATCGAGGTGGGCGCGGTCACTCAGGCGATCGAGAAGTACCGGCTGCACGATGTCACCGCCGGCACCTCCGGATCGGCGGGTGGCGAGAGCTGATGCCCGCAACGGCACCGGCGAGGGCGGCAGGGCGATCGGCGCGCCCGCATGGTTGAGCGCACGCGCGAACAGACCCTTGCATGGCTCCGCGCTCTCTCCGGCGAACTCTCGACTGCGACGCTGAAGCGGCTGGATGACACGCTGCCCTGGTACCGCGACATGCCGCCGGGGCGCCGGAGCGCCGTCGGCCTCGTCGCCCAGGCCGGCATCACCTCGTTCATCTCCTGGTTCGATGACCCGGCCTCCATCCCGTGGATCGCGGCCGACGTGTTCGGCGCCGCCCCGCGCGAACTGCTGCGCTCGGTCAGCCTGCAGCAGACCCTTCAGCTGATCCGGGTGACGGTCGAGGTGGTGGAGCAGCGGGTCACGGATGCCGACGAGTCCCTCCGCGAGGCGATCCTGCTGTACTCCCGCGAGATCGCTTTCGCGGCCGCCGATGTCTACGCGCGGGCCGCGGAGGCCCGCGGCCTGTGGGACGCGCGCCTCGAAGCGCTCGTCGTCGACTCGATCCTCACCGGCGAGTACGACAGCCAACTGCCCAGCCGCATCGCCGCGCTCGGCTGGAACGGCCACGGGGCGGTGAGCGTGCTGGTGGGGACGGCCCCGCGCATCCTGGACGTCGACAGGCTGCGCCGCACGGCACGGCACCTCGGCTCCGATGTGCTGATCGGCGTGCAGGGCAGCCGCCTGGTCGTCGTGATCGGCCGGGTCGACCCGCCGGAGGACGCGGAGCCGCGCGAACCGCTGGCCTTCTCGGAGATCGCCGCCCGGCTCGAGCCGGGCTTCGGAGAAGGGCACCTCGTGCTCGGCCACGAGGTGCCGTCCCTCGTGGATGCCGCCCGCAGCGCCAGGGCCGCCCTCGCCGGCTTCGCGGTGGCGAAGGCCTGGCGCAACGCGCCGCGCCCCACCCTCGCCGACGACCTGCTGCCGGAGCGCGCCCTGGCCGGGGACGCCCTCGCCCGCACGACGCTCATCGACCGGATCTACACGCCCCTGCAGAACCACTCGACCGAATTGCTGACCACGCTGTGGTGCTACCTCGACAGCGGGCGCTCGCTCGAAGCCACCGCCCGCGAGTTGTTCGTGCATCCGAACACCGTGCGCTACCGGCTCAAGCGCATCAGCGAGGTGATCGGCTGGGACGCAACGGGCGCGCGTGAGGCGCTGATCCTGCAATCCGCCCTCATCGTCGGCTCGATCGCGGATCACGACGGCCCGCGCAAGTAGCCCTCCGCCCCGCCCCCGATCCGCGAGAGTACGGATATCTGCGTACTCTCACTGTTGAAAGCCGCCAAAAGCCCGTACTTTCGCGGGGCGAACTGACTGCTTCTGTGGCTTCCCACCAAGGCCTCGAAGGATTTCTGCGCACGGCAGATTCGACGGAAGCACCCGGATCTTGACAGACTGAGCGGGTGAGTGTCGTCATCGTCGCGCCCGGTCAGGGATCGCAATCCCCGGGTTTCCTGGAACCCTGGCTGGCTGAGCCCCGCTTCGTCGAGCATCTCGGCGCGCTGAGCGATGCCGCGGGCATCGATCTGGCACGGCACGGCACGGTATCGGACGCCGACACCATCCGCGACACGGCGATCGCCCAGCCCCTGATCGTCGCAGCATCGCTCCTCTCGCTGGCCGCCGTGCTGGATGAGGGATCCGGCTCGGGATGGAAGAGCAAGGCCGCGGGCATCGCCGGCCACTCCGTTGGCGAGATCGCCGCCGCGGCGGGAGCCGGCATCCTCAGCGAGCGGGACGCCATGACCCTCGTGGCTGCCCGTGGGAAGGCGATGGCAGCCGCAGCAGCGCAGGTGGCCACCGGGATGAGCGCGGTCATCGGCGCCGACCAGGCGGAGCTGCTGGCCAAGCTCGACACCCTCGGGCTGCAGCCCGCCAACTTCAACGGGGGCGGCCAGATCGTGGTCGCGGGCGAGCTGCCCGCCCTGGCCTCCCTGCAGGCGGATCCTCCTGCGGGCGCGCGCGTTATCCCCTTGCAGGTCGCCGGCGCCTTCCACACCCGGTACATGAAGCCCGCCGTCGACACCCTGCGCACCGTGGCCGCCGGCCTGGACGTGCACGATCCCGAATGGACCATCTGGACCAACCGCGACGGCTCGATCGTCACCGGCGGCACAGCCTTCATCGAGCTGCTCGTCGGGCAGGTCGCGTCGCCCGTTCGGTGGGACCTCGAGATGGCTGCCTTCGCCGAGGCAGGGGTGACAGGACTCATCGAGCTCGCGCCCGCTGGCGCGCTGGTCGGACTCGCCAAGCGCGGCCTGAAAGGGCTGCCGACCGTGGCGGTCAAGACCCCAGACGATCTCGCCGCCGCGCACGAGCTGCTCGACGCGGCCGATGACGCGGACACCCAGCATTCCGGAGCGACCGTATGACCGTCCCGGTGAAGCAGTCCGTCGGCCACCCGTACACGCGGATCCTCGCGCTCGGCGCCTCCCGCGGCGATCTCGTCGTGCCCAACTCCGAGCTGGTCGAGGCGATCGATTCCAGCGATGAGTGGATCCGGCAGCGGACGGGCATCATCACCCGCACGCGCGCCCGCAAGGGCGTCGATGCGATCGACCTCGCCGAGACGGCCTCCCGTGAGGCGATCGAGAAGTCAGGGGTCGCACCCGAGAAGATCGGCGCCGTCCTGGTGTCCACCATCAGCAATGTGATGGTCACGCCGTCGATGTCGTCCCTCCTCGCTGAACGGCTCGGCGTCGCACCCGCCCCCGCCTACGACATCGGCGCGGCCTGCGCCGGCTACACCTACGGCATCGCCCAGGCCGATGCGCTCATCCGTGCCGGTGCGGCCGAGTACGTGCTCGTGGTGGGTGCAGAGAAGCTCTCGCAGTACGCGAACCCCACCGACCGCTCGATCTCGTTCCTGCTCGCCGACGGCGCAGGCGCCGCCGTCGTCGGGCCGGCCGATGAGCCGGGGATCTCGGCCACGATCTGGGGCTCTGACGGCTCCAAGTGGGACGCCGTCGGCATGAGCGCGACCTTCGAGGAGTACCTCGACGGGGTCAAGCCGTGGCCGACGATGCGCCAGGACGGGCAGGTCGTGTTCCGCTGGGCCGTCTGGGAGATGGCCAAGGTCGCCAAGCAGGCCCTCGAAGCCGCGGGGATCACCGCCGCCGACCTGGCGGCGTTCATCCCGCACCAGGCGAACATGCGCATCATCGACGAACTCGCGAAGCAGATCGGCGTGCCGAAGACGGTGCAGATCGGCCGGGACATCGAGACGACGGGCAACACCTCCGCGGCCTCGATCCCGTTGGCGACTCATCGGCTGCTGCAGGAGCATCCGGAACTGAGCGGCGGCCTCGCTCTGCAGATCGGTTTCGGCGCCGGCCTGGTCTACGGAGCCCAGGTGGTACGGCTCCCCTAGGATTGTCCACGGTTCGACACCACCCGCACCACCCTTCCCCTGCATCACCCTCAAGGAGATACGAAAAATGGCACTGTCCAAGGACGAGGTTCTCGCCGGTTTGGCTGAACTGATCAACGACGAGACCGGCATCGCGACGGACACCGTGGAGTTGGGCAAGTCGTTCACCGACGATCTCGACATCGACTCGATCTCGATGATGACCATCGTGGTCAATGCCGAGGAGAAGTTCGACGTGAAGATCCCCGACGAAGAGGTCAAGAACCTGGTGACCGTCGGGGACGCCGTCGACTTCATCGTCGGCGCGCAGAGCTAGGCGTATCCGGGCCTCTGCCCGCACCAGGCATCGGGCGGGGCGGCGCTGTCGCCATCCCGCCCATCGCCCGGCACTCGCCGGGTTCTTCCACGGAGAAGGATCGAAGAGCTATGAAGATCGTCGTCACCGGAATCGGTGCATCGTCGCCGCTCGGCGGCACCGCACCCGAGAGTTGGGCGGGCCTTCTGGCCGGCGAGTCCGGCGGTCACAGCCTCACCCAGCCCTGGGTCAGCGAACTCGAGCTTCCGGTCACCTTCGCCGCAGAAGCCAAGGTCCGCCCGGATGAAGTGCTGGAGCGCGTGGAGATCAAGCGCCTCGACCCGGTGAGCCAGTTCGCCATCATCTCGGCAAGGGAGGCATGGGAGGATGCCGGCTCCCCCGAGATCGATCCAGACCGCCTCGGCGTCGAGTGGGCGACCGGCATCGGCGGCCTCTGGACGCTGCTCGA
>WOYR01000092.1:0-4130 GCA_011620705.1 Microbacteriaceae bacterium
ACTCGCACCGCCGGACGAAGCGCCGCTTCGACCCGAACGTGCAGAAGAAGACCTACTACGTCCCGTCCCTGCGTCGTAACGTCACCCTCAACGTGTCCGCCAAGGGCATCAAGGTGATCGACGCGCGGGGCATCGAGTCCGTCGTCAAGGACATCCTGGCGCGTGGGGAGAAGATCTGATGGCCAAGAAGGCGCAGGACATCCGTCCCATCATCAAGCTCCGCTCGACGGCTGGGACCGGGTACACCTATGTGACCCGCAAGAACCGCCGCAACGACCCCGACCGCATCGTGCTCAAGAAGTACGACCCGGTCGTCCGCAAGCATGTCGAATTCCGCGAGGAGCGCTAATCATGGCGAAGAAGAGCAAGATCGCGCGCAACAACCAGCGCGCCGTGATCGTGGAGCGCTACGCCGCGAAGCGGCGGGAGCTGAAGAAGGCGCTCGTCGACCCGGCGGGCACGGACGAGAGCCGCGAGGCCGCCCGCGTCGGCCTGCAGAAGCTGCCGCGCAACGCCTCGCCGGTGCGCCTGCGCAGCCGCGACGCGATCGATGGCCGGCCGCGCGGCATGCTCACGAAGTACGGCATCTCGCGTGTCCGCTTCCGCGACATGGCCCATCGCGGCGAACTGCCCGGCATCACCAAGTCCAGCTGGTGATCTCGGCCGGCCGTTAGACGCATCCTGCGAGTTGTCCCCGGATCGGGCGCACCGGCACGATGTGGCCGGAAAAGCCGGTGTTTCCTGCTAGTTTCAGGGGCGGTCAGGGGCAGGATGCTTCCGGGCCGCTCCTGCCACATGCAACGCACTAGGTCCGAGGAGGACACCCATGGCTGACAAGACACTCAACAAGAACGATCTCGTGGCCGCGATCGCCGCCGACTCGGGCCAGAGCCAGGCCGCCGTCTCGGGCGTGCTCGACTCGCTGTTCGCCATTCTCGCCAAGTCGGTCGGCGAGGGCACCAAGGTGAGCATCCCCGGCTGGCTGAGCGTCGAGCGCACGCACCGCGCCGCGCGCGAGGGCCGCAACCCCGCAACGGGCGCGACCATCCAGATCCCCGCCGGTTACGGCGTCAAGCTCTCGGCAGGCAGCAAGCTGAAGGCCGCCGCGAAGTAGCGAGGATCCACCGGCCCGTTCGGTCGTCGGCACCTTCGAACCCTTCGCGCAGATTCGCGCGGACGAACGCGCGAATCTGCGCGAAACCATCGAAGATGGCGCGCCGCCACCTCGCCTACGCTCGAAGGATGCAGCGCGTTGCGAGGGTGAGCGGACCGGCGGTCGTGCTGCTCGCCGCCTTCGCAGCCCTGCTGGCTGCGCTGTCCTTCGGAGGCGGCGCGAATCCCGGGATCGCGATCGACCCCGGCGCTGTGGTGCGCTACGGCATCCCGATCTCGAAGCTCGTCGTCGACCTCTCGATCGCGCTGGCGCTCGGAGCCCTGGCGCTCGGCGTCTTCGCGCTCAGCTCCCGCGAGGCCGAGTTCGGCAAAGCGCTCGACGTGGCCGCAGCGGGTGCCGCGGTCTGGACGGTCGCCTCCGCCGCGTCGTCGATCCTCGTCTTCAGCAGCGCCGCCGGCACCCCGCCGAGCCTGTCGCAGCAGTTCGGCCAGTCGCTCGGCGACTTCCTCACCACGAACGGGCTCGGCCTCGCCTGGCTCACGACCACCCTGGTCGGCGCCGCTCTGACGGTGCTGTGCTTCGCGGTGCGCAACGTCACCGTGCTCGGGGTGGTGACGGCGCTCGCGGTGATCGGCCTCATCCCGCTCTCGGAGCAGGGGCACGCCGGCGGCAGCTCCACCCACAACGCGGCGATCACCGCGATCTGGCTGCACGTGCTCTTCGCGAGTCTCTGGCTGGGTGGGCTGCTCACGCTCATGCTGCTGCGGAAGGCGCTCACGCCGGAGCGGATGATGGCCGTGCTCCCGCGCTACTCCACGATCGCGCTCATCGCCTTCGTGGTCGTGGCGGTCTCGGGCACGGCGAGCGCCGTCATCCGGGTCGGGACCTGGCCGAATCTGCTCACGCCCTACGGCGTGCTCGTGCTCGTCAAGGTCACGGCGCTCGTGGCGCTCGCACTGTTCGGCGCGTTCTACCGCCGCGCGATCATCGGGCGGCTGACCCGCGAGAACGCGCGCCGGCTGTTCTGGATCCTGGCGACCGCCGAGCTCGCGTTCATGGGCGTCGCGGAGGGGGTCGCCTCGGCGTTGGCGGTTTCCGCCCCGCCCGTCGAAGCGGTGTCCGCCGCCACCGTCGCGGGCACCACCCCCGCCGAGTACCTGACCGGCACTCCGCTGCCGCCGGAGCTCAACCCTCTGCGCTTCTTCACCTCGTGGAACCTCGACCTGCTCTGGGCGATCGTCTGCGCCTTCGGCATCTTCTTCTACGCGGCCGGCGTCGTGCGCCTGCGCCGCCGGGGCGATCGCTGGCCCTGGTACCGCACGGCGCTCTGGACGTCGGGCATGGTCGTGCTGCTGTGGACGACGAACGGCTCGCTCAACGTGTACGAGCAGTTCCTGTTCAGCGAGCACATGCTGCAGCACATGCTGCTGACGATGGCGATCCCGGTGCTGCTCGTGCTCGGGGCGCCGGTCACGCTCGCGCTGCGCACCATCCGGCGACGGGACGACGGCAGCCGGGGCGCCCGCGAGTGGATCCTGCTGCTGGTGCACTCGCGCTTCGCGAAGGTGCTCACCCACCCGCTGGTCGCGGCGGGGCTGTTCGCGGCATCCCTCTGGGCCTTCTACTACTCGCCGCTGTTCCGCTGGGCGACCACCGACCATGTCGGCCACGAATGGATGATCATCCACTTCCTGATCGTCGGCTACCTGTTCGTGCAGACCCTGGTGGGCGTCGATCCGGTCGGCAACCAGGCTCCGTATCCGCTGCGGCTGGTGCTGCTCCTTGCCACCATGGGGGTGCACGCATTCTTCGGCCTGGCGATCCTCTCCAACACGGGACTGTTCCTGTCGGACTGGTACGGCGCGATGGGACGCACGTGGGGCGCGAGCCCCCTCGATGATCAGCGGGCGGCGGGCGGGATCGCATGGAGCGTCGGCGAGATCCCGACCGTCAGTCTGGCGATCATCGTGGCGGTGCTGTGGAGCCGCGCCGACACCCGCGAGGCTAAACGCCGCGACCGGGCGGCGGACCGCGACGGCGATGCGGAGCTCGAGGCGTACAACGCGATGCTGGCGGAGCGTGCCGGGCAGAAGCGCTCGTGAGCCCGGACGGCAGCCCGGCTATCCCTGCACGACCGTGATCGCGTCGCCGGCGCCGAGCGTCACCGTCGCGCGCAGCTGGAACGGCACATCCTGATCGAAGGTGGTCACGGTGCCGTCGAGCAGCGAGGTGACGCTCACGGTCAGGTGAGCGGTTCCCGGGGTCGGCGGCACGGTCCACGTGCCGGATGCCGGGCCCGGCTCGAGGGAGATGCTCGGGTCGTGCACCATGGTCCACTTCGGCGCGCCGCTCACCCGGTTGTCGATCGGCTGGCCGAAGGAGCATCCGGTCGGGAACAGCACGGTCTGGGTCGCGCAGGCCAGCAGTTGGCGGTGGATCTGCGCCGAGACGGCTGCCACGAACGCCGAGTTCGCCTGCGGCTGCACGACGGCGGTCAGCTTCTGGCCGACCGTGCCGGCGAGCACGGTCGTCCGCGGCGCCGTGAGATAGCGGGAGCGATGGCTGAACGTGTAGCCGCCCGGCACGAGCACGGTGTAGTTCATGGCGCGGTCGGATGGGGCAGGCGAGACCTCCTCCACACCGTTGAGGGTGAAGCGCGCGTCGCTCCGCACCGCCAGCGACACCGTCGCGGTCGGGCTCGCCGCGAAGCCCCATTCGGGGAACAGGCCGAAGCGGGTGCCGATGCGTTCCACCTCGAACGCGGTCGTGCCCGACCCCTGCGGCGCGGTCCAGGCGACCGTGACCACGTGGATGCCGCCGTGCTCCACATCGCTGAGCTGATGGATGCCGCCGAGCCCCGCCGCCGTCCCGTCCTGCAGCAGCGCTCGATCCGCGCCGCCCGGGTCGACGCCCGGCATCGCCAAGGCGTCGGATACGGCACCGCGGGCCAGCGCATCCAGATACACGCTCACGAAGCCGCCCGGCCCGAAGACGGTGGCGTTCAGCGCCACGACCG
>WOYR01000092.1:4230-5308 GCA_011620705.1 Microbacteriaceae bacterium
TACACGCTCACGAAGCCGCCCGGCCCGAAGACGGTGGCGTTCAGCGCCACGACCGCGCCGGCGCCGGCGAGCACGGCGATCCCTAAGGCGGCCAGCCAGAGGAGGATCGCGCGACGCATGCACTGAAGTCTAAGGAGCGCCGGGGACGGTTCCGGCGGCCGCCGCTGGCGAGCGATTAAGGTGAACGGGTGTCGCGGCTCACCCTCTCCCCCGAGCAGGCGGCCGTGTTCGCGGCGATCGAGAACAGCCGTGCGCACATCTTCGTCACCGGCCGCGCCGGCACCGGCAAGTCGACGCTGCTCGAACACCTCTCCTGGAACACCGCCAAGAATGTGGTCATCGCGGCGCCCACCGGGGTCGCCGCGCTCAATGTGGGCGGCCAGACCATCCACTCCCTGTTCCGGTTGCCGATCGGGGTCATCGCCGATCATGCGATCGAGCAGGGCCCCGAGGTGCGCAAGCTGCTCAACGCGATCGACACCCTGGTGATCGACGAGGTGTCGATGGTCAACGCGGATCTGATGGATGCCATCGACCGCTCCCTGCGCCAGGCCCGGCAGCGCCCGCACGAGGCCTTCGGCGGCGTGCAGCTGGTGCTGTTCGGCGACCCGTTCCAGCTGGCGCCCGTGCCGGGTGATCCCGAGGAGCGCGCATACTTCGCCGATCGCTACCGCTCCATGTGGTTCTTCGACGCGAAGGTGTGGGATGAGGCCGAGCTGATCATCTACGAGCTGGCGACCATCCACCGCCAGCACGAGCTGGAGTTCAAGAAGCTGCTCACCGCCGTGCGGCACGGAGTGGTGACCGCCGACATGGCGCGACGGCTGAACGAGGTGGGCGCGCGTCCGGCGCCGAGCGATGGCGCGATCACGCTGGCGACGACGAATGCGACCGTGACCCGCATCAACGCGGCGGCCCTCGCGAAGCTGCCAGGGCGCGGGCTGACAGCCGTGGCGGAGGTGAGCGGCGAGTTCGGCGGCCGCGCATACCCCGCAGACGAGAAGCTCGAGCTGAAGGTCGGCGCGCAGGTGATGTTCCTGCGCAACGACAGCGGCGGCGACGGCCGCTGGGTGAACGG
>WOYR01000190.1 GCA_011620705.1 Microbacteriaceae bacterium
AACCCACGACCCGCGGATTAAAAGTCCGATGCTCTGCCAACTGAGCTACAGGCCCGTCGCCCCAGCGTAGCGCGGCAGCCCTCGGAGCCGCCGCTCGCCGTGGACGGCCCCGGCATCCCTCACGGTTACCCTGGAACTCATGGCCGACGACTTCCACCGCCCTGCCTTCTTCGGCGGCAGAGAGTTCGCGGCGTTCGCGGGCGGGGAGGATCCGGCCGCCGTGATGCGGGTCGCCCACGACAGCGCCCGGATGCTGCTGGCCCGCGTGCAGAGCAGCGACGATCCCGAGGTGGTCGACCGCCTCATCAGCTACGCCGACGAGCACGGCATCGACGCGCTCGCGGAGCTCTGGGCCCGCTCGCCCGCGCGCAGCCTTCCCGGCGCACTGTGGCGCATCTACCTGGTGCGGGCGATGATCCGACAGGATCCGGATGGCGTCGCCCTGCTCTTCCAGCGCGGCGCCGAGATGATCGGCACGATCGACCCGATCGTCGCAGGGGCGCCGAATCCCGCCGGCCCGAAGGATGTCACCGAGCTGGTGGATCTCATCCTGCGCGGCGTGTTCGAAGGCGATTTCGCGATCGCGCTCGAGCGGGCGGCGGCGTTCTGCAGGGTCGAGGCGGCAGGGGCGTCCAGCGTCGCGGACGATCAGGATGCCGCGAACCCCGAGCGCGCCAGCGAACTCACCACCCGCGCGCTCCGGTTGAGCACGACCGCGGACGAGCTCGCGTGGTGCTCGCGGATGTCCCGCGCCGGCACCCTGGACTGAGCCCGGCCGTCGCCGCCGGCGTAAACTGTCTGCGCCGGGCCGCGGTAACCCCGGGCTCCAATTTTCGCCGCTTCGAGCGGCCTTCCGCCGAGAGGCGTTCCGCGGTCCGGCACCGCATCGTGCGGGGCCGGTGCACCATCGCGTAGTCCGTGCGGCGCGCGCCGATCACCCGAACTTGCCGGAGACGTAGTCCTCGGTGGCCTGAACGCTCGGTCGCGAGAACATCGTCGTGGTGTCGTCGAACTCGATGAGCCTGCCCGGCATGCCCGCGCCCGCGATGTTGAAGAAGGCGGTCTTGTCGCTGACGCGCGAGGCCTGCTGCATGTTGTGGGTCACGATCACGATCGTGTACTCCTGCTTGAGCTCCTCGATGAGGTCCTCGATCGCGAGTGTCGAGATCGGGTCGAGGGCGGAGCACGGCTCGTCCATCAGCACGACATCCGGGGCGACGGCGATCGCCCGTGCGATGCACAGACGCTGCTGCTGGCCGCCCGAGAGGCTGGCGCCCGGCTTCTCGAGCCGGTCCTGGACCTCTTTCCAGAGGTTGGCGCGCTTCAGCGACCGCTCGACGAGGGCATCTGCATCGCTTTTCGAGATCTTGCGGTTGTTGAGCTTGACGCCGGCCAGCACGTTCTCGCGGATCGACATCGTGGGGAACGGGTTCGGGCGCTGGAAGACCATTCCCACCTGCCGCCGGACCAGCACCGGGTCGACGCCGGGCGCGTAGAGGTCGTTGCCGTCGATGCGCACCGTGCCGGTCACATGGGCGCCGGGGATCACCTCGTGCATCCGGTTCAGCGTGCGCAGGAAGGTCGACTTGCCGCATCCGGAAGGGCCGATCAACGCCGTCACGGTGCGGGGCTCGATCTGCATGCTCACGCCCTCGACGGCGAGGAAGTCGCCGTAGTACACGTTGAGATCGTTGACTTCGATGCGCTTGGACAAGCGGGGCCTTTCCTGGCGGGTTCGGAGCCCTAGCGGCCGGTCTTCGGAGCGAAGAACTGAGCCACCACTCGGGCGATGACGTTGAAGATGACGACAAGGATGACCAGCAGCAGGGCGGCGCCCCAAGCCGCTTGGTTCGATGCCACGATGTCATGACCGGGGAACTTGTATCCGGTGTACGCGAGCACCGGCAAGGTCTGCATCGGCCCGCTGAGCGGATTCGCGTTGAAGTTGTCGGTGAAGCTCGCCGCGATGAAGATCGGGGCGGTCTCACCGATCACCCGCGCCACCGCGAGCACAATGCCCGTCACGATGCCCGAAACGGCGGTGCGGAGCACGATCTTGACGATCGTGAGCGCCTTCGTGACGCCCAAGGCATAGGACGCCTCGCGGAGCTCGTCGGGCACGAGGCGGAGCATCTCCTCGGAGGCGCGCACGACGATGGGGATCATCAGCACCGACAGCGCCACAGCGGCCGACAGCCCGCTGAACGCCTTGGGCCCGACGATCAGCGCGAAGAGCGAGAATGCGAACAGACCTGCGACGATCGAGGGGATGCCGGTCATCACATCGACGAGGAAGGTCACGATGCGCCGTAGGGGCGAACTCGGCAGCGAATACTCCACCAGGTAGATCGCGGTCAGCAGTCCGATCGGGACGGAGATGACAGTCGCGATGCCGGTGATCTCGAGTGTGCCGACGACGGCCTGCAGGGCGCCGGGAGCCGTGGTGACCTCGAGGGTCGTCGGGTCGAAGTGAGCGGCGCCGGTCTGAGTGATGAAGGTCCAGTTCAACTGGCCGATGCCCTTGGCGACGACGGTCCAGAGCGTGGAGATCAGCGGGATGACCGCGAGCAGGAAGGCGATGGTGACCAGTGCCCGTACGACGCGGTCCACGGCCTTGCGCCGATTCTCGACCAGTCGGGATGCCACACCGATCGCGATCACATACACCACCGCGGTGAGCACGGCCCATACCGCCAGATTGAAGCCGACGAGCAGCAGCGTCCCGCCGACGACGATCGCCGCAGCGATCAGGAGCCACAGTTCGATGAGTCGCGGCAGCTGGGCGTCGGCGAGTGCATTGCTGGCCTGCTTGCGAGGGGTGCGGCCGCCGATCGAGACGCTCATGCGCTCTGGATCGCTTTCTTCGAACGGCGGGTCTTCCTGCCGGACGCTCCAGGGCCTGTGGCGGAGACGATGTACCGCGCGAGGATGTTGACTCCGAGCGAGACGACGAACAGCATCAACCCGGTCCCGATGAGGGCGTCCCGCTGCAGCGAGGTGGCGATCGGGAAGTTGAGCGCGATGTTGGCGGCGATCGTCTGGGAGTTGCTGCCTTCTGTGAGGATCTTGACCGAGAAGATGAGCGACGGGGAGATGATCAGGGCGATCGCCATGGTCTCTCCCAGCGCCCGGCCCAGACCCAGCAGGACCGCACTGACCATTCCGGAGCGCGCATAGGGCAGGACGGCGAGCCGGATCATCTCCCAGCGCGTCGCACCGAGGGCGAGCGCCGCCTCCTCGTGCAGGAGAGGCGTCTGGAGGAAGACCTCACGGGTGATCGAGGTGATGATCGGGAGGATCATCACGGCCAGCACGACGGCGCCGGCCAGGATCGTCGAACCGGTGCTCGATGGCTGTCCGGCGAAGATCGGTATCCAGCCGAGGTACTCGTTGAGGAAGCGCCCGAGCGGCGCGAGGAAGGGCCGGATCACGATGATGCCCCACAGGCCGAAGACGAACGACGGCACCGCGGCGAGCAGGTCGATGAGCGAACCCAGCGCTCCCGCCAGCCGACGGGGCGAATAGTGGGAGATGAACAGCGCGATCCCGATGGCGACAGGGGCGCCGATGACGATGGCGATCGCGGACACCCACAGCGTTCCCCACAGGAGCGGGGCGACGTAGACCCAGAAGTTGTCGAAAGCCAGGGTGGGGCCCTCGTGCAGTTCGGCGTTCTGCGTCCAGTTCGCGACGATCGCCGGCAGGGCTTTGATGATCAGGAAGATGGCGACCCCGGCGAGGATCACCATGATGAAGATGGCGGAACCGGTGCTGAATCCGAGGAAGACCCGGTCGCCGGCTTTCGTGGTGGATCCGGAGCGGAACTCCCGGCCCCCCTTGCGGGGGGCCGGGGATCCGGTTGCCGATGCGGCGCTCGACGATGGTGCGGTGTCGACGATCGTGCTGTCGCTCACTGCGCTCCTCTTGGGTCGATGCCCTGTGTCGATGGCCGTTCGGGCGGTGTCGATGATGTCGTGACCAACTACATCACGATCGGGGACTACTTGACAGCGGCGAGACTCTTCGCGACCTTCGCGAGCAGGTCGGCGGGCAGCGGGGCCGAGCCGACGTTCTTGGCTGCGACATCCTGACCGGTCTTGCTCGTGATGAAGCCGAGGTAGGCCGTCGTGAGCTTCGCCTGCGCGGAGTCCTTGAAGGTGTTGCACAGGATCGCGTAGGACAGCAGCGGGATCGGGTAGACGTCCTTGCCGGTCATCTTGCTGTAGTCGAACTTCAGCGAGAGGTCGCCGGTCACGCCGTTGCTGGCGTCGACACCACCGGTGGAGAGCGACTTGGCGACCGCTGCGGCCGAGAAGGCGACACCGTTGACCGTTGCCGCATCCAGCGATCCGATCGCGCTGTGGTCGACGTACCCGATGGTGCCGGTACCGGCTGCCACCGTATTGGCGACGCCCGAACCGCCCTGCTGGAGCGAGACGTTGCCGGTCACCGGCCAGGTCTTGCCTGCCGGGTACGGCCAGTCGGCCGCGTCGGCGCCGGCGAGGAAGCTGGTGAAGTTGAACGTCGTGCCGGAGCCGTCCGAGCGGGCGACCGTGGTGATCGGGCCGGCCGGGAGGGCCTTGCCGCCGTTGTCGGCCGCGATGGCCGGGTCGCTCCAGTCGGTGATCTTCAGGTTGAAGATCTTCGCGATGGTCGCCGTGGTCAGGTTCAGCTTGGTGACGCCCGGGACCTTGAAGACGATCGACTCGCCATCCAGGTAGATCGGGACATCGATCGCGCCGTCGGCGCCGCAGGGGCTGGTTGCAGCCTGAGTGGTCTGGGCGGCGCTGAGCGGAGCGTCGGAACCGGCGAAGTCGTAGGCGCCGGCGAGGAAGTTGGTCTGACCGCCGCCGGAGCCCTGCGACTTGTCGTAGTTGACGGTGACGCCGGAGGCGAGGGAGCCGAAGGCGGCGACCCACGCGTCCTCGGCAGCACCCTGTGCGCTGGACCCGCCAGCGGTGATGGTGCCGGAGAGCGAGCTGTAATCGGGCCCGGTCGGGGTGGCGGACGGCGTGGTGTCCGGACCACCGGAGGAGGCGCAGCCGGCGAGTGCCAGCGTGCCGATGAGTGCGACGGCAGCAATGCTGCCCGAGCGCGTGATCTTCACTGTGTTCCCTTCGGGAATGTGGGTTGTCTTGGTCGACCCGGGAGCGGGCCGCTAGCGACGCTACGAACGGCGCGTGACCACCCCCAGGGAGGTTGGTGAACAGGAGGTGAACTGATCATGAAATCGCCCCTCAGGCGGTGGGGCCGTGGACCTCGACGGCTACCACGCCCGATTCCGGGTGATCCAC
>WOYR01000202.1:0-3152 GCA_011620705.1 Microbacteriaceae bacterium
TAGGCGTCCATGCCGAAGGTGCGCGCCTCATCCGGGATGATCGGCACGATGCGGTGGCCGAAGTCCTGCGCCTTGAACAGGTCCTTCAGCAGCCGGGCGAACGCCATCGTGGTGGCGACCTCCTGCTTGCCAGAACCCTGTCTGAGCAGCTCGTAGACCGAATCGTCGGGGATCGCGATCTGGGTGTGCTTCGTCCGCCGCTCCGGCAGGTAGCCGCCGAGTTCGCGGCGGCGCTCCTGCAGGTACTGGATGACCGGGTCCTCGGGGCCGGGGTTGTAGAACGGCGGCCGGTAGGGGTCCTCCTCGAGCTGGGCATCCGTGATCGGGATGCGCATCGCATCGCGGAAGGCCTTCAGATTGTCGAGCGTGAGCTTCTTCATCTGGTGGGTCGCGTTGCGCCCCTCGAAGCTCGGGCCGAGGCCGTAGCCTTTGACCGTCTTGGCCAGGATGACGGTCGGCTGGCCCTTGTGCTCGATGGCTGCCTTGTACGCCGCGTAGACCTTGCGGTAGTCGTGGCCGCCGCGCTTGAGGTTCCAGATCTGATCGTCGGTATAGCCCTCGACGAGCTTCGCGGTCACCGGGTCGCGGCCGAAGAAGTTCTCGCGGATGTAGGCGCCGCTCTCGGCCTTGTAGGTCTGGTAGTCGCCGTCCGGGGTCTGGTTCATCAGGTTGACCAGGGCGCCCGTGGTGTCGGCGGCGAGCAGGCCGTCCCATTCGCGGCCCCAGATCACCTTGATCACGTTCCAGCCGGCCCCGCGGAAGACGCTCTCCAGCTCCTGGATGATCTTGCCGTTGCCCCGCACCGGCCCGTCGAGGCGCTGCAGATTGCAGTTGATCACGAAGGTCAGGTTGTCGAGCTTGTCGTTGGCGGCCCACTGCAGTGCGCCGCGGCTCTCGACCTCGTCCATCTCGCCGTCGCCGAGGAAGGCCCAGACGTGCTGGTCGGATGCATCCTTGATGCCGCGGTTGGTCAGGTACCTGTTGGACTGCGCCTGGTGGATGGCGTTGATCGGCCCCAGGCCCATCGACACGGTCGGGAACTCCCAGAACTGGGGCATCAGGCGGGGGTGGGGATAGGAGCTCAGCCCGTGCGGGGCTTTGCTCTTCTCCTGGCGGAACCCGTCCAGGTCCTGCTCGCTCAGGCGGCCCTCGAGGAAGGCGCGCGCGTACATGCCGGGGGAGGCGTGGCCCTGGTAGAAGATCTGGTCGCCGCCGCCGGGGTGATCCTTGCCGCGGAAGAACCAGTTGTGGCCGACCTCGTAGAGAGCTGCGGAGGAGGCGTAGGTGGAGATGTGGCCGCCGACCCCGATGCCGGGGCGCTGCGCGCGGTGCACCGTGATCGCGGCGTTCCAGCGGATCCAGGCGCGGTAGCGGCGCTCCAACTCCTCATCGCCGGGGAACGCGGGCTCGTTCTCCGGGGCGATGGTGTTGATGTAGTCGGTGGTGGGAACCATCGGCACGCCCAGCTGCAGGTCTTTCGAGCGCTTGAGCAGACTCAGCATGATGTCGCGCGCGCGGCCGTGGCCCTTCTGGGCGACCAGCTGATCGAGCGACTCCTGCCATTCGGCCGTCTCGTCAGGATCCGAATCGACGTGGCTGACCGAGTACGGGTCCTGGTCGTTCACCGTCACCGTTCACCTCTTCCTCTCAGGTGGCGACATGGCCGGGTGACGGTCATGCAAGCGGTCGGGCGGGCATCCACATGCCGGGTTGCGGCTGGGAGCCGTTCGTGCGCATCCACTCTAGTTCCGCGGACCCCGCCCCGACGGCATGGGGCGGGAGCGAAGCGATCGATGCGAGCGTAGGATCGGCGGCTGGGGTACGAAAGGACACGAGCGACGATGGCTCTCGAGAACGACACCCAGGCACCCGACTTCGATCTGGCGAACCAGTTCGGCGAGCACATCCGGCTCAGCGATTTCCGCGGCACGAAGCCGGTCGCCCTCGTCTTCTTCCCGCTGGCATTCTCGAGCACCTGCACCGGCGAGCTCTGCGAGCTGCGCGACAACCTCTCGCTCTTCCAGAGCAACGGGGTCGAACTGATCGGGATCTCCGTCGACTCGAAGGCGAGCCTGCGCGCATGGGCGGAACAAGAGAGATACGAGTTCACTCTGCTCGCCGACTTCTGGCCGCACGGCGCCGTCGCCAAGGAGTACGGCGTGTTCCTGGAGGACAGGGGCTTCGCGAACCGCGCGACCTTCGTGATCGACGCCCAGGGCGTCATCCGGGCGTCGTTCATCACCGCACCCGGTGAGGCGCGCTCGATCGACGAGTACCGCGCCGCGCTGGATCAGGTGCTTCCGGCGCACGTCTGAACTGCCACGGGCGGAGTCGCATGGACGGGACTCAGGTCAGGATGTTGACGGCGCGCGCGATCACGAGCGCCAGAAGCGCGAATCCGGTGATCGCCTGCAGGCCCATGAGCGCTTTCGCGCGTGCGGTCAGCGGCATCACGTCGGTCGGGCTGAACGCCATCATGTTGGACAGTGAGAAATAGAGGTAGTCGAAGAATGCCGGCCGCCATGCCACGGGCTTGCCGGTGTCCTCCTGGGGGAAGCGGAAGTCGCGCATCCCGTGATCGCCGGACAGCCGGCGCGACACCGGGCCGCGGCCGTCGATCTCCCAGTACGCCAGGCCGAAGGCGATGATGTCGGTGGCCCACACCTGGACGGCGTTGAGCAGCACGGTCGTGCCATGGGCGGTCCCGTTCAGCAGCTCCCCGAGGATGCCGACGACCTCGACCTGGTTGAAGATCACCAGCACGGTCGCGAGCGCGATCGACAGCCAGCGCGACCAGACCGTCTCACGGGTGAAATGGTGCGGATTCAGGAGGATCAACGGGATCGCCATCAGGGTGGTGAGCGCCGGCAGAAGAAACCGCGGCAGCGGGATGAAGCTCGGCGGCAGGAAGGCGTAGATCACCACCGCGGCCGCCACCGCCACGATCGCCGGCCATCGGTGCTCGGGCGCCTCGGTGACCTGTCGGATCGAGCGGGCGGCCATGCCACGAGTGTATGGCCGCCGCCTTGCCCCTTCGGGCCGCGCGGTCGCTAGCATCGGTGAGCAGGCGGGCTCTTAGCTCAGGTGGTCAGAGCGCCACGTTTACACCGTGGATGTCGGGGGTTCGAATCCCTCAGGGCCCACTTCCGCGC
>WOYR01000202.1:3252-5263 GCA_011620705.1 Microbacteriaceae bacterium
CTCCAGCTCGATGTCGCGGGTTGGCGTGACCACCGGCGGACCGCCCAGCAGCTGCCGTCGTGCTTCGACGACGCGGCGGTTGAAGTCGTCGAGATGCTCGCGCACCGCATGCTCGGATGCCAGGGCATCCAAGCGCGCGTCGAGCCCGGCGCTTTCGGTGCGCAAGGTCAGCGCGGGCGGCCCGAGTCCCGTGATCTTCTCGCGCTCGATCTTGCGGCGGATCCACCAGTCGGGATCCTTCACGCCGCCGAGGCCGGGGATCGGCTTGCCTGCCCCGGGCAACTCATCGAAGTCGCCGCGGCGCATCGCCTGCTGGATGGAGATCTCGACGTACTGGGCGCGCGCGTCCATGCTCCGTTGGCCGGCCAGCGCCGTGTCGTCCTCATCCTCGTCGTCCGAGTCGCGCTTGCGCCGGGGCACCGCCATCTGCCGATTTTACGCGCTGCCTCGGGGCGGACGGCTGCGATGAACTCCTCGCTATCGTCGAACAATGGAGAACCGGAGCATCGCGGGCGTCCTCGCGCTGCTCCTGGCCTCGTTGCTCTGGGGCACCACCGGCACGAGCGCGAGCTTCCTCCCCCATGACGTCAGCCCGCTCGCCATCGGCGCCAGCACGATGGGGATCGGCGGGCTGCTGCTGTTCGCGAGCGGGCCGCGGCTCTCCATCGGGGTGCTGCGCGACGTTCGCACCCGGCGCTGGGCGGTGCTCGGAGCCGTCGGGGTGCTCGTGTATCCGCTGGCGTTCTACTCGGCGATGAACCTGGCCGGGGTCGCGGTGGGCAACGTGGTCGCACTCGGCTCGGGGCCCGTGTTCGCGGCGGTGTTCGAGTGGCTGGGGGAGCGGCATCCGCTGTCCCGGCGGTGGGCGGTCTCGACGGGACTCGCGGTGCTCGGGATCGCCTGCCTCGCCCTGGGGCGGCAAGCGGACTCGGGCGGGATCCCGACTGGCACCCTGGCGGGTGCGGGACTCGGCCTGCTCGCGGGCGCCGCATATGCCTGGTACGCCTACGCCTCGTCGCGGGCCATCCGGGCGGGTGCGCCGAGCCGGGGCGCGATGGGCGCGATGTTCGGGACCGGCGCGGTGCTGCTGCTGCCCGTGCTGCTGCTCACAGGGGCGCCGCTGCTGCAGTCCTGGGCGACGGCGGGCATCGCCGGATATCTGGCGATCGGACCCATGTTCATCGCCTACCTGCTCTTCGGGATCGGCCTGCGCACCGTGCGCAGTTCCTCCGCCACGACGCTCACGCTGCTCGAGCCCGTTGTGGCGACGGTCCTCGCCGTCACGGTGGTGGGCGAGCGTCTCGCACCGATCGGATGGTGCGGGTTGGTTCTGGTGCTGGCGGGCCTGGCCTTCATGGTTACGGCCCGTCGGGCTCCCAAAATGACGGCGCGACTCTAGAATCCGGAACATGACCGACGTACCCCCGGACAACGGCGCCCCGGGAATCCGGCCGGCCGCGCCGCCGGACATGCCGGTCGTCCACCGTTCCAACTTCGCTCCGCCGCCTCCGGGATCCGAGCCGCCGACTTTCGACGACGACGCCCTCGCCGAGGCGATGGCGGCCGAAGTGCGTCCATACACCGCGCAGATCACCCTCCCGTGGATCCCGATCGCGCTGCCCGCGGAGGCCGAATCCGGTGCGCCGGTGTCGGGTGCGCCTGCTGCAGCGCCGGCCGAGGCCGCCGCGCCCCTCGCGCCGGTGCCTGCACAAGCGGCACCCGCTCCCGCCGTGACCCCCGGCCGCCCGCCGATCGCCTCGCACATGCCCTCGATGGGTGATGACGCTCAGCCCAGCGAGGAGGAGCTGCGCAGAGCCCTCGGAGGGGCGTCGACCCTCGAGACGATCGAGCGTCTCGAGAAGGAGCTCGAGCACATCTCCAACGGCGAACCGACGATTCTGCCGGTGAATCCGACTCCGGCGGCGGGCGTGACCCTCGGCGTCCCTCCTGCGCCGACTCCGGTCGTCCCCCCGCCCGCCCAACCCGCCTTCGAACCGTTTCATCCGGATGC
>WOYR01000251.1 GCA_011620705.1 Microbacteriaceae bacterium
GCTCCAGGGTTCGAGCGACATCCCCCTCAACGCCGAAGGCCGCGAGCAGGCGCATGCGGCCGCGGGCATCCTGGCCGACGGCGGCTGGCAGCTCGTGGTGAGCTCCCCGCTGCAGCGCGCGCGAGAGACCGCGCGGATCATCGCGCGCGACCTGGGCCTGGAACTCGGCCCCAGCTATCCGGAACTGGTCGAGCGCGACTACGGGGACATGGAGGGGCTGTCCGCGAGCGAGACGGTGGCGCGCTGGCCGGGCCGCGACTACCCGGGGGCCGAGAGCCTGGACTCCGTGGTGAAGCGCGGGTTGGCGGGCCTCGCGAAGGTGGCGGACGACTTCGGAGAACGCGACGCGGTCATCGTGGCGCATGGCACGATCATCCGGTACACGCTGGCCGCGCTCGCCGGGCGCCCGCTCGACGCGATCATGAACGGTTCGATCTCGACCTTCCGCCTCGACGGCGACAGCTGGGAGGTGCTCACCGTCAACGGAGAGCCGCTGCCACCGCTCACCGGGACGCGGAGCGAGGCGGCACCGGCGGTCGATCCGCGCGGCTCGGCAGGCTAGCCGAGCGCGAACGAGCGCCCTGCGAGCGGGTGCCGCCTTCCGGCACCACTGCTCAGGCGGTCGCCCCCTCCGGAGTCGCAACCCGCTGCCCCACCACGGCGCTCACGCCGTCCTGGCGCATCGAGACGCCGTAGAGGGCGTCCGCGATCTCCATCGTCCGCTTCTGGTGGGTGATGATGATGAGCTGCGAACTCCGGCGCAGTTCCTGCAGGATCGTCAGCAGCCGGCCGAGGTTGGCGTCGTCGAGAGCCGCCTCGACCTCATCCAGGATGTAGAACGGGCTCGGCCTGGCCTTGAAGATCGCGATCAGCAGCGCGATCGCGGCCAACGATCGCTCGCCGCCGCTGAGCAGCGAGAGCCGCTCGATCTTCTTGCCCGCCGGCTTGACCGTCACCTCGATGCCTGTGGTCAGCAGCTCCTCGGGGTTGGTCAGGAACAGGCTGCCGGTGCCCCCGGGGAACAGCACAGGGAACACCTCGTCGAAGGCGGCCCTGGTGTCCTCGAAAGCCGAGGCGAAGATGTCCTGCATCTTCCCGTCGATCTCCTCGATGATCGTCAGCAGGTCATGACGGGTCGCGGTGAGGTCGGCGAGCTGCTCCGTGAGGAACTTGTGGCGCTGCTCGAGCGCCGCGAACTCCTCGAGCGCGAGCGGGTTGACGCGGCCGAGCTGCGCGAGCTTGCGCTCAGCGACCGCGAGGCGCGCCTGCTGCTTCTGCCGGTCGAAGGGCTCGCCGCCCGAGCCCGCCGAGACCCGCTCGGGATCCGAGGCCTCGGCAGGCTGGGCCACCGGGGCATCCGGCGGCACCGGCACATCCGGCCCGTACTCGGCCACCAGCACCTCCTCCTCGAGCCCGAGCTCCTCCGCTGCGCGCTCCAGCAGGGTCGACAGCTGCAGCTTCTTCTCGTATGCCTGCATCTCGAGCCCGTGCACATTGTCGTTGAGCGCCTGGAAGCGGTCGCGCAGGCCGCTCTCGTTGCGGCGGAGCTCCGCCAGCTCCTCGTTCTGCTTGGCGCGCTCGGCCTCGGCGGCGGCCAGCGCCACCCGCGCCTGCGAGACGGAGCGATCTGCCACATCCAGCACCGCGGGAAGAGCCTCGATCACTCCGCTCGCCGCCTGCATCTGGCGCCGGCGGAGCACGGCGAGCCGAGCCGACTCCTCGGCGGCGGCGCGCTCGGCCTCGAGTTGCCTCTGCAGCGCGTCGGCCTGCGCGTGCTGAGCGCGCACCCGCTCGCGCGCGGTCTCCAGCTCGATGCGCGCCTGCACCTCGGCGGTCCGCGCGGCCTCCAGTTCGGCGGCGAGAGCGTCGCGGGCGCTGACATCCAGGATGGGGCGAGGGGTCGCCGCATGGGCGTCGCGATCGCGAACGGCCCGCTCGACGGCCGAGTCCGCGGCGGCGACCGCTTCGGACAACGCGCGCACCGCCTCGGCGAGGCGCTCGCCCTCGGCCTGCGCCCCTTCGAGCTGCGCCCGGGAGCGGCCGACCGCCTGACTGCGCTCGGCGAGCCGGGTGTCGAAGGCGCGGAGCGCGGCCGCGGCCTGGGCGGCGTCGATCTGCGCGCCGTCGAGCGCCTCGCGCTTCTCGGCCAGTGCGAAGCGGCCGCGCTCGATCGCGGTGGCGACCCCGACGAGCTTCTCCTGGGCGGCATCGCGCTCCGCGAGGAGTTCGAGCGTGCTGCGGCCGGCGCCGGAGCCGCCGCGCAGCACGTACTCGGTGAGCACCTCGCCGTCGCGCGTGATGACGGTGATGCCGTCGACATCGAGCTTCGCCAGTGCCGGCCATGCGGCGCGCGCCGCGACGAGATCGTCGACCACCACGGTGCGGGCCAGCAGTCCGAGGACGCCCCTGGGCGCCGTGACCAGCGACGACGCGGGCTGCGCGCCGGCCGGCAGCGGGCCGAGCGGCTCCGCGTCCGCTCCCTCGGCGACCACGATCTCGACCCGGCCCGCGTCGCTGTCGCGCGCCTGGAGAAGGGCCGCGAGCCCGGCATCCCGGGTGTCGGCGAGCACGGCGTCCGCGAGGGTGCCGAGCGCGGCCGCGATGGCCGCCTCGTAGCCCGCCCGCACCTGCACGTGCTCCGCCACCAGACCGCGGATGCCGCCGGACGACAGGATCGACGCCGAGCCGTCCTTCTGGTCGACCGCCATCGACAGCGCAGCGGTGCGCGCAGCGAGCGCATCGCGCTCGCGCTCGGAGGCGTGCAGCTCGTCCCGCAGCACATCCACCTGCGCCTGCAGCTCCTTCACGACCGTATCGGCTGCTTCGAGGGCGGCCTCGAACTCGCCGGTGGAGCCGGCCCCCTCCGGGTCGTCCTCCACCTCGAGCAGCTCGGCGCGGGCTTGCTCCCTGCGCTGCTCGGCCGCCGCCAGCGCGGCGCTCTGGCGGTCGAGTTCGCCTCGGGTGGCCGCGCGGCGGGACTCCGCGGCATCCACCTGACCGCTCAGACGCCCCTGCTCGAGGTCGTGCTGCGAGATGAGGCTGCTCTGGGCGGCGATCTCCTCGTCGAGGGAGTCGAGCGCGGCGCGCGCGGTGGCCGTGACGGCGCTCGCCCGGCCGAGCAGCACCTCGGCCTCTGCGGCACCGGCGGTGAGGCGCTGCGCCTCCTCGCGGGCCTCCTCGACCATGCGCGGCGAGATGGTGGTCGTCATGCCGCGCAGATCCGCCTGCTGGCCGAGCAGCGAGAGCCGCTGGTTGGCGAGGGTGAAGAGCGAGCGCAGGTGGTCCTGCACCTGCTCGAGGTCGAAAGCGACGCGCCGGGCGGCATCCACCGCATCACCGGTCATCGTCTGCTCGAGGCGCGCCTGGCGCAGCTTGGCCTGGTCGATCTGCTCCTGCAGCACCAGGCGCTCCGTCTTGCGCTCGCCCTCGCTGCGGCTCACGTCGCTGATCGCGGTGCGCAGCTCGACCACCTCGCCGGCCAGCAGTCGGGCGCGGGCATCCCGCACGACCGCGGCGATCGTCTGGGCCTCGCGCGCGATCGCGGCCTGCTGCCCGAGCGGCTTCAGCTGCCGCCGGATCTCTCCCGCCAGATCGGAGAGGCGGGTGAGGTTGGCCTGCATCGCCTCGAGCTTGCGCAGGGTCTTCTCCTTGCGGCGGCGATGCTTCAGGATGCCCGCCGCCTCCTCGATGAACCCCCGGCGCTCCTCGGGCGTGGCGTGCAGCACCTGGTCGAGCTGGCCCTGGCCGACGATGACGTGCATCTCGCGGCCGAGGCCGGAGTCGCTGAGCAGCTCCTGCACGTCGAGCAGGCGGCACTGCTCGCCGTTGATCGCGTACTCGCTTCCGCCGTTTCGGAACAGGGTGCGCGCGATGGTGACCTCGCTGTACTCGATCGGGAGGGCGCCATCCGCATTGTCGATGGTCAGCAGAACCTCCGCGCGGCCCAGCGGGCCCTTCGTCGCCGTGCCGGCGAAGATGACGTCCTCCATCTTGCCGCCGCGCAGCGTCTTGGCGCCCTGCTCCCCCATCACCCATGCGAGGGCGTCGACGACGTTGGACTTGCCGGAGCCGTTGGGGCCCACGACGGCCGTGACGCCCGGCTCGAAGGCGAAGGTGGTCGGCTGCGCGAAGGACTTGAAGCCTTTGAGGGTCAGGCTCTTGAGGTGCACGCCGACCTCCGTCCGCTCCGCCGCCGCATCACGGCTCTACGGTACCGGGTCCGTCCGCGCCCCTCGCGGTCGACGGCCCGGTGGCGCGCAACTGCACGAGACCAGGTGCCGGCCGAAGGCGCAGGTGGAGCAGGGGCCGGGGCTCGGCGCCGGGGACGGCGTGGCCACGGGATGAGGCGCCGATCAGAGCAACGCACGGGATCTGTCAGCGCCCGCGGGCTGGCAGTACGCGCAGAAGTGCGATCCGCGATTCATGAAGCTCTCCCGCACGATCGGCCGGCCGCAGCGCGGGCACGGCTCGCCCTGCCGGCCGTAGACATGGAGCGAGCGCGAGAAGTAGCCCGATGCGCCGTTGACGTTCACGTATTGCGCATCGAAGCTGGTGCCGCCCTTTGCGAGCGCCGCACCGAGCACGAGCCGCACCTGGGCGAGCAGCTCGGAGGCGCGCTCGCGGCCGAGCATCGCGGTCGGCTGCTCGTAATGCACCTGCGCGGCCCATAGCGACTCGTCCGCGTAGATGTTGCCGATCCCGCTCACCAGGGTCTGGTCGAGCAGCGCCCGCTTGATCGTGGTGCGCTTCCGCGCCAGCGCATCGAGGAATGCGTCGTCGTCGAAGCACGGGTCCAGCGGATCGCGCGCGATGTGCGCCACGCGGCCCGGAACCCGTTGCCCCGGGTGGTCGCTCGTCGGCACCAGGGCATCAAGGGCCATCGAGCCGAAGATCCGCTGGTCGACGAAGTCGATCCGCAGCTCGCCGTGCTCCGGATGCCGCATCTCCAGCACCACGCGGGTCAGCCGGTCGCGGACCGCGGCCGGCTCGCGCAGCAGCAACTGCCCGCTCATGCCGAGGTGGACGACCAGCGCGGACTCCGAGTGCACGCCGGCGCCATCTCCGGTCTTCGCCGCGGCGCCGGTGCCGACCCCGGTGCCGACCCCGGCGGGCGTCTCGCTGCCCGCATCGACCACCGGTATCCAGAGGAACTTGCCCCGCCGCTGCGGCACGCCGAATGCCGCGCCGGTGAGCCGCTGCACGAAATCCTCCGCCGGACCG
>WOYR01000243.1 GCA_011620705.1 Microbacteriaceae bacterium
CTGGTCTCCTACAACAGCAAGCACAACGACGCCAACGGCGAGGGCGGCAAGGACGGCACCGACGACAACCGTTCCTGGAACTGCGGAGCCGAGGGCAGCACCGACGATCCGGCGATCGTCGGGCTGCGAGGCCGCCAGCAGCGCAACTTCCTCGCCACCGTGCTGCTGAGCCAGGGCGTGCCGATGATCCTGCACGGAGACGAGCTCGGCCGAACGCAGGACGGCAACAACAACGCCTATGCGCAGGACTCCGCCCTCAGCTGGGTGCACTGGGATGAGGCCGACCAGGGATTGATCGAGTTCACCTCGGCGATCGCGCGACTGCGGCGCGATCACCCCACCTTCCGGCGCAGCCGCTTCTTCGACGGCCACCCGGTGAAACGCGGCGAGGGCGGTCCGCTGCCCGATGTGGAGTGGCTGAAGCCCGACGGCACGGCGATGGAGCCCGGCGACTGGGAGGCCGGCTTCGGGCGGACGCTGGGAATGTACCTCAACGGCCAGGGCATCCACGGGGTGGATGCGCACGGCCGGCGCGCCACGGACCTCGGCTTCATCGTCTACTACTCAGCGCACGACGAGGCGGTGCCCCTGGTGCTGCCGGACGCCGACCACGGCGCCGGGTGGGACGTGATCGTGGACACCTCGAGCAGCCATGTCGACGGCGAGCAGCTGGCAGCAGGCGACCCCTGCAGCGTCGGGGCCCACACCTTGATGGTGCTGCGCGAGCACATCGAAGCCGCGCCGGGCGACGACGCCGTGAGCGCGAGCCTCGCCCCTGCGCCGAATCGTCAGCACAGGTGAATTCTTCGTTCTCTCAGCACAAGGCCCTGTTGCGCGCCGCCTTCCAGTGATGGAGTAGAGGCGTCCCACCGAGGGCCGTTGGGAAAGGAGCAGCGCATGATCACCACCATCGCTTCCGGCACCGCCACCGGGGCCTCCTCCTCGCGCGACATCGTCGTCACCGAGGCCGTTTCGGGCATCTACCGGGTCGAGCATCGCGGCAGAACGATCGGTTACGTCCAGGCGACCGGGGAGCGCTTCGTCAGCCTCTCCGGCGCGGTGTACAACACCTCGGTCGAGATCGCGCAGACGCTCGACCTCGACGCGGCAGTGCTCAGGCTGCTCACCGCCTGACCCGGCGTCGTCCGCGTGGCCGCCCTGTCCACAGGGTGCGCAGGAGCCTGCCCAGACACGAGCCGCGCCCCTATAGTGTCGGGAGTGAGCATCCCTCGTGACGTGGACTCCTCCTCGTCGATCGACCTCTCGACGCGCGACCTGACCCTCGACCTTGCGCGCGTGTTCTGCGTGCTGCTGGTGATCGTCGTCCACCTGCTGGAGGTCGGCGTCGGAGCCGGGCCGCACGGCCTCGTCGTCACGCGCCCGCTCGAGCAGCAATGGTGGTTCAACGGGGTCACCTGGGTGTTCCAGATCATGCCGTTGTTCTTCGTGGTCGGCGGCTTCGCCAGTCTGACCGCTTGGCGCAGCCGCCGGCGTCGTGGCGGCAGCGCCGCGGACTACGTGAAGACGCGGATGCTGCGCCTCGCGCAGCCCGCCTTCCCGCTCTTCGTGTTCTACGTGGTCGCGGTAGGGGCCGCGACCCTGATCGGGATCGACCCGCAACTGCTCGGCACCGTCGTGCTCGGCGCGGGCTCGCCGCTGTGGTTCCTCGCCGCATACGGGCTGTGCCAGGCGATGGTGCCGTTCGCTGCGCACTGGCACGCGCGATCCCCGAAACTGATCCTGCTCGCGCTCCTCGCGGGCGCGATCATCGTGGATGCCGCCCGCTTCAGCACGGGCGTCGACGCGATCGGGCTGCTGAACCTGCTGTTCGTGTGGGTGCTGATCCAGCAGATCGGCTTCTGGTATGCGGACGGATGGTTCGACCGGCGCCCGTGGTGGCAGCTCGTTCTGATCGCTCTGGGGAGTTGGGCCACCCTGTTCCCGATGGTGATCTGGGGACCGTACTCCCCGGACCTGCTGAGCGATCTCAACCCGCCGACCCTTCCGCTGATCGCCATCGGGCTGTCGCAGGCCTGCGTGCTGCGCCTGCTGCGGCCGGCGCTGGCGGCGGTCATGCGCACTCGTGCGGCGCGCGCCACCGTCTTCCTGGTCAGCAGTCGGCTGATGACCCTCTACCTGTGGCATCTGCCGATCATCATCGTCCTGGCGGGGATCGCGCTGCTGATCCCGGGCGCCGGCCCCGAGCCGGGAACCGCGGCATGGTGGTGGTCGCGCATCCCGGTCTACGCGATCGTTCTGGCTCTGCTGTTCGCCCTGTCGCTGCTGGTGGGCCGGTGGGAGCAGCCGCGCGAGATCGGGCCGACGCCTCCGCAGGGTGTCGTGGTGCTCGCCTCCGCGCTGACGATCGTGCCGCCCGTGCTGATCATCGAGTTCTTCCTCGATCTGAAGCTGGCCATCCTGAGCGCCGTCTGCTTCGGGATCGCAATCCTGCTCCTGGGGCGATGGCCTGCAGCGGCGGGTTCCCGTGCGGAGCCTGCTTCTTCGACGGCGAGCAAGTCGGCCACGGCATAGAGTCGAAGCCATGAAAGCCGCCTTCCTCCATGCCCCGGGCGATGTCCGCGTCGAGGAGGCCCCCGATCCCGTGATCCTGGCGCCGACGGATGCCATCGTGCGGGTCACGGCCGCATGCGTGTGCGGCTCCGACCTCTGGCCCTACCGGGGCGTGAGCAAGATCCGGCGCACGCTCGCGATGGGGCACGAACTGGTCGGACTCGTCGAGGAGGTCGGCGCCGAGGTCACCACGGTCAAGCCGGGCGACTTCGTGATCTCGCCCTTCACCTTCAGCGACAACAGCTGCCCGTCGTGCCGCCGCGGATTCCAGTCCGCCTGCGACCACATCGGCTTCTTCGGCTCGCGGGACTCGCAGGGGCTGGCGACGGTGGGCGCGCAGGGCGAGCTCGCGCGCATCCCGCTGGCCGACGGCTCGCTGATCGTCGTGCGCGCCCCCTTCGACCAGGCGCTGGTGCCCGGTCTGCTATCGCTCTCGGATGTCATGTCCACCGGTCATCACGCCGCCGTCTCGGCAGAGGTCGGGCCGGGGAGCGTCGTGGTCGTCGTCGGTGACGGCGCGGTCGGGCTCAGCGGGGTGCTCGCAGCATCCCGCCTCGGGGCCGAGCGGGTGATCGCGATGAGCCGCCATCAGGACCGCGCCGAGTTGGCCCGGGCCTTCGGTGCCACGGATGTCGTGGCCGAGCGCGGCGCGGATGGCATCGCCGCGATCTCAGCGCTGCTGGGCGGCGAACTCGCCGACGCCGCGCTCGAATGCGTCGGCACCGAGGAGTCGATGGACCAGGCGATCGGATCGGTGCGCCCCGGCGGCAGGGTCGGCTACGTCGGCGTTCCGGCCGGCGGTTCACGGCTGCCGATCCAGATGCTGTTCCCGCGCAACATCACGGTGGGCGGTGGGACGGCTCCGGCGCGACACTACATTCCGGAACTGCTGCCGGATGTACTGAGCGGCGCGATCGATCCGGGCAGGGTCTTCGACCTGGAGCTGCCGCTCGAGGATGCGGCGGAAGGCTACGCGGCGATGGATGAGCGGCGCGCGATCAAGGTGCTGTTGCGCCCCGCGGCCTAGATTCGGGAGGCCCGGGAGGTGCTGGTCAGCCGTTCCAGGGCAGGAAGGCGCTGACCAGCGGCGAGCTCGTCACGTGGTCGACCACGGGCGCCACCAGCCCACCGCCGAAGCCGCCGCGCGCATCGGCGGCGCGGAGCGTGCTCTCCAAGGATCCCGGCACCTGCCGCTCGGCGCGGGACGCCGAGCGGGCAAGGGTCGCCGGCTCACTGGAGAGCGGGCGCTCGCCCGTGCCCGAACCGCGGCTCAACTCCTCGTAGAGCGCCGAGCGCTGCGCCTCGCCCAGCTCGATGAAGGCTTCCGCGTGCGCCTGCTCGACGGATTCGATCGGAGCGCTGCCCAGCAGATGCCGGTACCGCCGCAGCACGGCATCGTCGTCGCCGTCGTGCTCCGCACGGAACAGCCGCGCCAGCATGCCCATCGCACCCACCTCCTCCGCTCACGGTAGGCGGGCAGCCTGGACGGCTGCTGCGCGGTGGCAGGGAGTATTCACGCGGGGGTCGTCATCGGGTCTCGGCCGCCGGATCGGTCACCGAGAATCCGCTGAGTGCGCCGACGGCCGTGAGCATGATGCCCTCCCTTGTGTACGCTGTTCACAATGTCACGGGGGGTGCTCCCCGTCCGGCGAATCGCGATAGGAGCGCCGTGTCCCTGGCACCGCGGACGAACTACCGTCACGGCGATCTGCGCCAGGCGCTGCTCGCCGCCGGCCTCGACATGGCGCGCGAGGGGGGACCCGACGCCGTCGTGCTCCGCGAAGCCACCCGCAGGGCCGGCGTCTCCCCCAACGCCGCCTATCGGCACTTCGCCGATCGCACCGAGCTCGTGCAGGCGGTCAGCGATGCGGCGCGGGCCCGGGTGGCCGCCGCCATCGAAGCCGAGTGGGATGCCGTCCCCTCCACTCTCTCGGCCGCCGACGCCGCGCACGCGCACCTGCGGGCCGTCGGGCGCGGCTACCTCGGCTTCGCACGCGACGAACCCGGACTGTTCCGCGCCGCCTTCACGGTGCCGCGGGGCCCGGAGGCCGCCTTCGACCCTGCCGAGGCCGGCCCACGAGATCGCACCTCGTTCCAGTTGCTGGCGACCGCGCTCGACGAGCTGGTCGCAGTCGGCGCGCTGCCGCGCGAACGCCGCTCAGGCGCGGAGCTCTCGGCATGGTCTGCGGTGCACGGCCTCGCCATGCTCGTGCTGGAGGGCCCGCTGCGCAACCTCGACCGGGAGGTCGCGCGAGCGGCAGGCGCGCGGCTGATCGACATGGTCGACCGCGGGCTCTGAACGTTTCGCGAAAGTACAGGGTCGCACGTGCTTTCGACGCCGAGAGTACGCAGAACCCCGTACTTTCGCGGAGTTAGGCTGAACGGGATGAAGCCGCTGACCGACCAGCAGATCCGGGGCTCCCTGGTGAACGCATCCGCCGCCGAGGCGCAACGGATGCCGCTGCCGGGCCTGCACGAGGTGGTCTGGGCGGAGCGCGAGTACCTCGGTTGGCGCGATCCCGGAACCGCGAACCGCGGATACCTCGCCTACTGGCGCGACGGGCACGCGGTGGGG
>WOYR01000141.1 GCA_011620705.1 Microbacteriaceae bacterium
TCAGACCCCGAAGTACAGCTCGTACTCGAAGGGGTGCGGGCGCTGCGCGAAGGGGAGCAGTTCCTTCTCGCGCTTGTAGTCGATCCAGGTGTCGATGAGGTCCTGGGTGAACACGCCGCCCTCCATCAGGAAGTCGTGGTCGGCCTCCAGTGCGTCGAGCGCCTCGCCCAGCGAGCCGGGGACCTGCGGAATGAGCTTCGCCTCCTCGGGCGGCAGCTCGTAGAGGTCCTTGTCGACCGGCTCGTGCGGCTCGATCTTGTTCTTGATGCCGTCGATGCCGGCCATCAGCTGCACCGCGAAGGCCAGATACGGGTTGCCGGAGGCGTCGGGCGCACGGAATTCGATGCGCTTGGCCTTCGGGTTGGTGCCGGTGATCGGGATGCGGATCGACGCCGAGCGGTTGCCCGCCGAGTAGACCAGGTTGACCGGGGCCTCGAAGCCGGGGATCAGGCGGTGGTAGGAGTTGACCGTCGGGTTGGTGAACGCGAGCACAGCCGGGGCGTGCTTGAGCAGGCCGCCGATGTACCAGCGCGCGGTATCGGACAGTCCGCCGTAGCCCTTCTCGTCGTAGAACAGCGGCGTGCCGTCGTTCCAGAGCGATTGGTGGGTGTGCATGCCTGATCCGTTGTCGCCCATGAGCGGCTTCGGCATGAAGGTGGCGACCTTGCCCCATTCGAGCGCGGTGTTCTTGACGATGTACTTGAACTTCAGGATGTCGTCGGCCGCGTGCACCATCGTGTCGAACTTGTAGTTGATCTCGCCCTGGCCGGCGGTGCCGACCTCGTGGTGGCCGCGCTCCAGTTCCAGGCCGGACTCGATCAGCTTGAGCATGATGTCGTCGCGCAGGTCGCCGTGCTTGTCGATGGGGGAGACCGGGAAGTAGCCGCCCTTGTACGGGGTCTTGTTGGCGAGGTTGCCGCCCTCCTCCTCGCGGCCGCTGTTCCAGGCCGCCTCCTCGGAGTCGACCTCGTAGAAGCTCTTGTTCTGCTTCACCTCGTAGCGCACGTCGTCGAAGATGTAGAACTCGGCCTCGGGGGCGAAGAACGCGGTGTCGGCGATGCCGGTGGACGCCAGGTACTTCTCGGCCTTCTTGGCCACCTGGCGCGGGTCGCGCGGGTAGATCTCGCCGTTGCGCGGGTTGTAGATGTCGAAGACCAGGATGAGCGTCCGCGCGGTGCGGAACGGGTCGACGTACGCCGTCGAGATGTCGGGGATGAGCTGCAGATCCGACTCGTGGATCGACTGGAAGCCCCGGATCGACGAGCCGTCGAACATCTGCCCGACGGCGAAGAAGTCTTCGTCGACGGTGCTCGCTGGGATGGTGAGGTGCTGCTGGATGCCGGGAAGATCGGTGAAACGGATGTCGATGAACGCGACGTCGGTGTCCTTGATGAACTTCAGGACCTCGGATGAGTCCTTGAACAGGGGGGTGGACATAAGGGAGTGACTCCAAGGGCCGTGGTGCAGGTGAGGCTGCGGTCCCGCAGCCTTCTTGGAGGCTAGGGCTCCGGGGTTTCCCGACCGTGACGCAATTGTTTCCGGGGTGTTACGGCTCCCTGCCGGGATGCACAGCACACCCTGCCTAGGCTGGACACGTGACCGAGCCGACGCCCCGCACGTGGCCGGGGCAGCGACTCGGACTCCCCGATGACGGCCCGCGCTCCGTCGCCCGGCTCGGCCGGCGGATGGGCGGGATCGCGATCGATTGGGCGATCGCCTACGGGATCTCCTGGCTGCTGTTCCCGCAGAAGGACGGCACCGCGGATCCGTGGATCAATCTGGCGGTGTTCGCGGTGCTGACGCTGCTGTTCCTGCTGTTCTTCAACGCGAGCATCGGGCACCTGGTGTTCCGGATGCGCGTCGTCCCGGTTCGCGGCGGCGCCATGGCGCCGTGGCGCCCGCTGGTGCGCACGGTGCTGCTCAGCCTGGCCATCCCGGCGCTGATCTGGGATCGCGACCAGCGCGGGCTGCACGACCGCGCCGCCGGGACGGTGCTGGTGTGCGTGTGATCACCGCGGCCTCGGCGCCCTCACCCTGTTCGGGTCGATGCCCTTCGGGATCGGCAGTCCGTTCTTGCCGAGCGAGGAGAGCCGGTTGGAGACGGCGAGCACCTCGGCCTTGGTGAGCACGTTCTTGTACCGCGCCAGCTTGCTGACGATTCGGAACAGAGGTGTCGAGTCGGCGTCCGGACCCACGTAGAGGAAGTTGACCGGCACATCCGGCAGGATGCGGTTCACGGTGGCGCGTTCCTTGTCGAGCATCGGCTGGGTGCGCGACCTGGGGCCTTCCCCGATCAGCACGACGCCGCCCTTGCCGACGGCGCGGTAGACCGCGTCCTGGGTGCGGGGGCTGACGTTGACGGGCATCTCGCTGCCGGTCCAGCTGCGGCGCAGGCCGCTCTTGAGCACGGCGCCGACGGCCCCCGGCTGGCCGGCGATCTGGCTGTACGCCGCTTTCTCGGCCCGCCGGCCGAGCACGATCAGCCCGATCAGTACCCCCGCGAGCACGCCTGCGACGATGTACAGCACGAGGCCGAGGATGTTGGTCCCCGAGAGCAGGATGCCCAGCACCACCGCAATGCCGACCGGCACCGCCAGGCAGAGGATCAGCAGCCAGACGATCGACGAGTCGTACCGCCGGGTCATCTGGAAGACCTGCCACATCTGCCTCAGGCGGCCGGGCTCCTTCTCGGTCTTGGTGCTGGGTCGTGCCATGGAATCAGGATAGAGCCCTTCGATGGGGGCCGCGTCCCACTCACACCGCCTGCGCGAACCCCGATTCCGCGTCGGCGAGGTGCCGCAGTTGCTCCGGGATGTCGAGCCCTTTCGCCATCATCGAGCGCGCCCACAGGCGGCCGGCCCGGTAGCTGGAGCGCACGAGCGGCCCGGCGAGCACACCGAGGAATCCGATCTCCTGGGCCTCCTCCTTGAGCTCGACGAACTCCTCGGGCCGCACCCAGCGCGCGACCGGCAGGTGCCGGGGGCTCGGGCGCAGGTACTGCGTCACCGTGATGATGTCGGTGCCCGCATCGTGCAGCTCGTGCAGCGCCTGGCTGATCTCGGCTCGCTCCTCGCCCATGCCGAGGATCAGGTTCGACTTGGTGATCAATCCCGCGGCGTGGCCCTGCCTCAGCACATCGAGCGAGCGCTCGTAGCGGAACGCGGGCCGGATGCGCTTGAAGATGCGCGGAACCGTCTCGACGTTGTGCGCGAACACCTCGGGCCGGCTCGAGAACACCTCGGCGAGCAGTTCGGGATTGCCCGAGAAGTCGGTCGCGAGGATCTCGACCCCCGTCCCCGGATTCTGCGCGTGGATCTGGCGGACCGTCTCGGCGTGCAGCCACGCCCCCTCGTCCGGCAGGTCGTCGCGGGCGACGCCGGTCACCGTGGCGTAGCGCAGCCCCATGGCGGTGACCGATTCCGCGACCCGGCGCGGCTCATCCCTGTCGTAGTCGGCGGGCTTCCCGGTGTCGATCTGGCAGAAGTCGCATCGCCGGGTGCATTGGCTGCCGCCGATGAGGAAGGTGGCCTCGCGATCCTCCCAGCACTCGTAGATGTTCGGGCAGCCGGCTTCCTGGCACACGGTGTGGAGGTTCTCGTCCTTCACCAGATGCTGCAGAGCGGTGTATTCGGGGCCCATCTTCGCGCGGGTCTTGATCCATTCGGGCTTGCGCTCGATCGGGACCTGCGCGTTGCGGACTTCGAGGCGCAGCAGCTTGCGGCCCGCCGGCTCGTTGGGTGCCTCGATGAGGCCGTTGGTGATCGTGCTCATGCGGGCGCGCTCGCGGCCGTGGCGGAGAAGAGGCTGGGCGCGAGGTGCTCCTCGAAGAGCCGCTTGACATGCGGGGCCGCCTCGGCGGGTGTCACCTGCCGGCCCAGTTCGCGCGAGATGCTCGTGACCCCGGCATCCGCGATGCCGCAGGCGATGATCGTTTCGTAGGCGTCGAAGGCGTTGCTGCAGTTGAGCGCGAAGCCGTGCATCGTGACGCCCTCCGCGACCCGGATGCCGATGGCGGCGATCTTGTCGCCGGTCGGGCGGTGCTCATCGACCAGCCAGACCCCGCTGCGGCCTTCGACGCGCACGCCGGGGACGCCGAACTCGGCGAGGACGGCGATCAGCATCCCCTCGAGGCGCCGCACGTATGCGACGACGTCGATCGGGTCGGCCAGCTTGACGATCGGATAGCCGACCAGCTGGCCGGGACCATGCCAGGTGATCTTGCCCCCGCGGTCCACGTCGATGACGGGCGTGTCGTCGCTCGGGCGTTCGTGCGGCTCGGTCCTCTTGCCCGCGGTGTACACCGACGGGTGCTCGAGGAGGATGACGGTATCTGACGCCCGGCCGCTCGCGACGGCGGCGTGCACGGCACGCTGCTGCTCGAGGGCCGTCAAGTACGGCACGGAGTTGGCGCTTAGCCCCGTGTCGACGTAGTCGACCATGTGGCGAGTGTACGCCGCCGTCGCGGGTCCTTCCGGCTGCGCGAGAGGCGGGACTGTCCACGGCCGTCGCGGCCGGCGCGTCCGGCTGTCCCTCCGGCTCCAGGCTGGTGCGATGACCCATCCGGATGCGCCGCTCGCGACGCGCGAGTTGGCCGGCTACCGCGTCCTGCGCTCGCTGGCGCGCGATGAGCAGGCGGAGCTGCTGCTCGGGCACCGCATCGCCGCGCAGGGGACGCAAGGTGAGCGCAGCGGTCCGCAGACGGTCGAGACCGTCCAGACCGTCCAGACCGTCCAGACCGTCGCCCTCAAGGTGTTGGCGGCGACCACCGAGGGATGGGAGTCGGTGATGCGGCTCTTCGAAGCGCTGGAGCGGGCGCGCGGCGAGCACGTCGTCGAACTGCGCGATGTGGATGCCGATGACGACACGATCCGGCTGATCTTCGAACGGCTGCCGCGCGGCGATCTCGCGGAGCTGCTGCGGATCCGCTCCGCCTGGGAGGGCGGCGAGGCCGTCACCGTCCTGGCTCCGGTGGTGACCACGGTGCAGCGCCTGCATGCGGCCGGGATCGCGCACGGAGCCCTGACCGCGCGCACGGTGATGTTCCGCGGCGACGGCGCGCCGGTGCTGGTCGGGTTCTCGAGGGCGGAACTGTTCGAGCCCGGGGCGCCGGAGGTCGTCCTGGA
>WOYR01000271.1 GCA_011620705.1 Microbacteriaceae bacterium
ATGAGCCCCGCACATCCGGCGCGAGGGCGGCAAGCGACCTCGCCCGCAAGGCTCCCAGCCACACCCCTGCCCCGTATGCGATGTCGTCCAGCCGCCGGGCCGCGCCGAAACGAACCGGGTCGAGCCCGGCGCCGTCGCGCTGATACTCCAGCGCGACGTCGCCGATCGCCGCGACCAGCACCGCGCGCCGCACCCGGCGCGAGAACAGGCAGGCGATGGCCGTGGCCGGCCACCAGTGGCGCAGGAGCAGCGACGAAGCCTGGGCGAGTGCGCCGACGACCCCGTTGGCGGTCAACCACGCACCCCAGACCAGGGGATGATCGACCTTCTGCAGCTTGCGCGAGATGCGCACGGCGGTGACCGCCGAGATGCCGAGCGCGACCGGGATCGACCATCGGCGCTGGGCCCCGAGAGCGAGCACCACCCCGACGCTCCACGGCGCGAGCACCGCGGGCGCCGCCGCGCGCGGGTGGCGCTCGGCCAGCGGCTGCGCTGCCGTGCCGTAGCTGAGTTTTCGCAGGAACCATGCGCCGAAGCGCACCCGGTGCTCGTGACGGGCGTGCACGGCCGGCTCGTATCGGATGCGCCACCCCGACTCGATCAGCCGCCACGCCAGGTCGACGTCCTCGCCGACCCGCATCCGTTCGTCGAAGCCGTCACCGAGCGCGTCGACGCGCGCCACGACGCATGCCGTCGATATCCAGGACACCTCGGAGCGGGGTCGCACGCTCGCGGGATGCGGCCCGAGATCGAGCGAGGAACGGGCATCCTCGTAGCGGCCAACCCACGATTCTGAGCCCGCGGTCTCCAGACCGACGATCCGCGGAACGGCCATGGCCACCTTCGGATCGGCGAAATGGCGCAGCAGCACGGGAACCGTGTCAGGGTCCAGCACGATGTCGGAGTCTGCGAAGACCACGAACGGGGTCGTCACGCGCGCCAGGCCGGCGTTGCGCGCCCCGCCTGGCCCGACGTTCTTGCTCAGGGCGACGAGCTCCGCACCCGCACGCGCCACCACCTCGGCGACCCGGTCCGGATGCCGCGAGGCGTCGTCGACCACGATGACGCGTCTGCCGCGCTCGACGCTGGCCAGCAGCCGGGCGAGTTCGTCCGAGCGGTCCCGGACCGGGACCACCACGGTGTATGCCGCCGGGTTCTCGGGGAGCTGCTCGATCATCGGGTCCGCGAGGCCGAGCTCGAGCAGTCGGTCGGCCAGCACGCCGCTCGCGGCGTCGGTGACGCGGATCGTGCGCCGCACCAGGAAGGTCTGAGCGAGGCGGGTCAGGTGCAGAAGGCGGGTCGGGGCCCCGCCCAGCAGCGCCTTTCCGCCGTCGAGCACGCGGGCGTTCCGGTTGAGCGCAACCGCGAAGCCGAGGGGGAGGCTCACCGCGCGGCCGGGCTCGTCAGCGAGCCGTGATGGGGGTCAGGAGTCGGATCGCGCAGACATCCGCGATCATCGGTGGTCGCGGCCTCGATGCGCCGCTCGACGCTGGAGACCATGGCATCCAGCAGGCGGTCGCCCTCACGGGCGTCGGCGCCGCTCGCGTCCCCGAGCACACCAGTGGGCGAGACCGCCCGCACCCCGCTCGCCTCCAGCGCCGGCATCAGCTCGCCGATCGGGGACAGATGACCGACAGGACGCTCCGGGCCGACGGAGCCCGGACGCAGCGCGAGCATGATCGAGGTCTCGGCGAAGCCCGCGTGGGCGTCCTCCCCCGGCGTCCCGCAGGGCGCCCATGCGGCATCGCGGCCCTCGGCGACGAGCTGCTGCACCGCGCGGTGCAGGGCGGGCACATTGCCTCCGTGGCCGTTGATGAAGACGATGCGCTGCGCCCAGTTGGCGATGGAGCGCACCAATTCGACCAGCACGAAGCGCAGCGCCTCCTGCCCGATGGAGATGGTCCCGGGAAAGTCCTGATGCTCGCCACTGGCGCCGAAGGCGAGCACGGGCGCGACCACGACCGCCCGCCCGTCATGCTCCAGCCGCGCCGCGGCCCGCTGCGCGACCTCCGCAGCGATCACGGCGTCCGTGTCGAATGGCAGGTGGGGTCCGTGCTGCTCGGTGGAGCCGGTCGGGACGAGCACGAGGCCGCCCCTGGGCACGGACGGCCACGGTTCCGCCGCGAGCTCGGTCATCGCGCCGCGGAACTCGTCTTCGTCGCGGTGCTCTTCGCGGTGCTCTTCGCCGCGCCCGTCCTGCCCTCGGCCGGCTTCGTGGCGGATGCCCGAGCCGTCAATCGCGCATCCGAGCCCCGCTCGGACGCCGCAGTGCGCGACTCGGCCCTGGCTTGCGCAGCGCCGGGGTCGTCGGCGCCGAGCACCCGGGTGAAACCATCCGGCACCGCGAGATCGGCGATCGACAGCTCGTGGATCGACTTATGCGCGAGCCCGAGCACCGCGGAATCGAGGCCGCCGCGCATGATGTCGAGCACGTTCTCCACTCCGGCCTGCCCGTTGGCCGCGAGCCCCCAGAGGTAGGCGCGCCCGATCATGACGGCACGGGCGCCGTAGGCGAGGGCCTTGGCGACGTCGCCGCCGCGGCGCACCCCGCCGTCCAGCAGCACCTCCAGCTGCCCGTCGATCGCATCGGCGACCGAGGACAGCACGCGGATGGTCCCCGGCGTGGTGTCGAGGTTGTTCCCGCCGTGATTGGAGACCGAGATGGCGGTGGCGCCGGTGTCGAGCGCGCGTTTGGCGTCATCCACTCGGGTGATGCCCTTGAGCATGAACGGGCCGCCCCAGGTCTCGCGCAACCAGGCGACGTCCTCCCAACTCGGCGGCGGCGTCTGCATCCACTCGTAGTACGCGCCGAAGAAGGTCGGGGCCTTGCCGTCCGGCGGCTGGAGGTTCGGCGCGGTCAGATCCGGCAGCGAACGCGTCTTGAGGTAGCGCAGAAGCCACGCGGGGTGCGGGAGCACATTGGGCGCGAAGGTCATCATCGTCTTGAGATCGAGCTTCTCGGGGATGGTCGGGCTCCCCCAGTCCCGCCCGTTGGAGAACGACCAGTCGAGCGTGGCGATCAGGCCCTTGGCCCCGGCGGCTCGGGCTCTGTCCATGCGCTGCACCATCTGATCGCGCGTCCCCGTCCAGTACATCTGGAAGAAGGTGTTCGGATTGGCGGCGGCCACCTCCTCGACCGGCTTGCTCGCGAAGGAGCTCAGACCCATGATCGTGCCGCGATTCGCCGAGGCGCGCGCCACGGCCACCTCGCCATCGGGGTGCACGGCCTGCACACCGGTCGGCGAGATGATCACCGGGAACGAGATCGGGATGCCCATGACCGTCGTCGAGAGATCGCGCTCCGGCTGGTGCCCGGCCACGTGCGGCGCGAAGCCCAGCTCGCCGAACGCGCCCATGTTGTCGTCGATGGTCGACCCGCGCTCGGATCCCGCGACGAGCGCGCCGTAGACCGAACTGGGCAGCTGCTTCTTGGCGCGGCGCTGGGCTTCCGCGACCGTCTCGAACCACGCGTTCCTCGCCATGGCGTTCCCTCATTCTTCTCTTCGTCGAGTGGAGCGATTCCGCTCCCTCACATCATATCTGACACTCAGTGCCAAATCAGTTCCGAAACAGCTCGCTGAGGGCCGGGGCGACATCCAGGTAGCTCCGGATGGCGTGGAAGGTCCCTCGGCCGATCCTGGCCAGCTCCCTGCCCAACTCGACATCCTTCTCCCCGCTGGTGTCGAGCAGAACATCCAGGCGCGGGACACGTGCGGCGAAGGGCCGAGGATCCGGCCCTGCGTTGTGGACGCAGTCCGACAGCAGCACGACCCGGGCGTCGCGCTCCGGAACGCCGGCGAGCTGCTCGGCGGCGAGCCGGAGGGGGAACGCGACATTCGTGAGCCCGCGGGCCGGCATCCGCAAGATCGTGTCGAGGAGCTCCATGGGATGCACGGGTTCGCCGAGCTTCACCAGGATCGCCGCGTCCGACCAGAACGCGATCACCGAGAGGGCGTCCTGCTCGAGTTCCCCGGCCAGCGCACCGACGGCCGCGGCCGCCGTGCGCACCCGCTCCCCCTTCATCGATCCCGAGACGTCGACAGCCAGGACCACCGAGCGGCGCGCCCGGATGCGCTCCCGGACGATGATGTCCTCGTCCTCTGGGATGGGCTTCTCCGCGACCGCCTCCAGGGTGCGGTCCAGGTCGAGGTCGTCGCTGCCGCCGCGGTAGGAGACGCTGGCGAAACGCCCCGCCCCGCGGCGAGAGCCCGAGACCAGCTTCGGCTTGCCCACCGAGAGATGCGCCGCGATGCTCCTGGCGTGCGCCCTGACCACGGGATCGGCCTGGGCGTCCTGTTCGGCGAGCACCAGCCGCCCTTCCTCGTCGGTGAAGCCGACGCCGGAGCCGCCCGGTCGGGGGCGGCCCTTCCCCGTCGTTCCCGGCTTCGCACGCAGCACCGTTCCGCCGACGCCCCCACCGCTCGCATCGAACACCGTCGGCTCCTGGTCGAGAGTCTTGGGCGTCCTGCGCAATGGTGAACGCGATGCCGCCACCTCCCGCCGGATCGGGCTCTCGGCGCGCACGGCTCTTCAGCCCGGCTCAGCGCGGGCGGGCTCCAGGATGAAGCGATCCTCCCAGATCTCGCGGAGCACCGCCTCGGGCGTGGTCTCGGCCGCCTCGTCCAGGCGGATGCGTCCGGACAGCGCCACCACCATGGCGTCGAAGAACAGCTCGGGATAGTCTTCGGCCTCCGGCTGCGAGATCCCGCGCAGCTCGGCGAGTTCATGCGCGATCAGCGCGCAGTCGATCGCTCCGCGCACGCTGGAGCCCTGCCTCACATCGGGATGCTTCCTGGTCGCACGGGTGACCGCGACGGCGTCCGGGATCAGGCGCTCCGCGAGCGGTCCCGAAAGTCCGGTGCGCAAGGCGACGATCCCCACTTCGGATGCCTCGTCCTGGTAGTCGACCACGATCCGGTTGAGCCGGTCGCTGACGCTGGTCGAGAGCCGGGTGGTGCCGACGTTGTCATATGGGTTCATCGAGGCGACCACCCGGAACGTCGGCTGCGCCTCCACCAGCCCCACCCGCGGCACCTCGATCGCCCGATCGGCCATCGCCGTCAGCAAGGTGTTGAGAGTGTCCTCGGGCGCCCGGTTGAACTCC
>WOYR01000183.1 GCA_011620705.1 Microbacteriaceae bacterium
GTGGCATGCGCAGTGCGTCCCGCGCGGCGTCGATCCTCTCCGCGATGGCGCTCGCCGCCATCCTCGGTGAGGCGCCGCGGTCGACTGGAGCGTCGTCCACGCGGTCGCCGCGGCGCTGACGGCTACCCTGGATCCATGGCAGAGGATGCGCTGGCAGGCAGCAGGTGGGAGGGTCCGCACCGAGGCGTCGAGCGCATCGCCACGATCCTCAGGATGGTTTCCGCGAGCGCCGAGGGTCTGCGGCTTGCCGACCTCGCGAAAGGGCTCGACGCGCCGCGCTCCTCGGTGCACAGTCTGCTGAAGGGACTGGTCTCGGTCGACTTCCTCACCGAGCGCGACGGTCGCTACGTGATCGGCACCGGCGTGGCGCGGCTTCTGACCCCCCAGCGGGTGGCGTCGCTGATCGACACCGCACGTGAGGAGATCGAAGCGCTCAACCGTCTGTTCAATGAGACGGTGCTGCTGGGCACAGTCGTCGACGAGGAGGTCGTGTACGTCCTGCAGGTGGAGAGTTCGCACTCGATCCACTACACGGCCAAGCTCGGCGAGCCGCGGCCTCCGTATCCGACGACGACCGGGAAGCTCGTACTGGCCAGCCGCGACGACGCCTGGGTGGCATCGTTCCGCGAGTCGCTGCCGCCCGGAGAAAGGGCGGAGTTCGACCGCCAGATCGGCATGGTTCGCCGCACCGGCCTGGCCTACAACCGAGAGGAGACCGTCAAGGGCGTCACGGCCGTCGCCGCAGGCGTTAACGACCGCGATGGCGCGACGGTCGGCGCGATCGTCGTTGTCGGACCCGTTTACCGGATGGGCGACCGGCTCGAGCAGATGGCCCCCGACGTGGGCGCGGCCGCCGAACGTGTGTCGCGCCGGCTCGCGAGACTGGGAATCGAATAGCCCGGCTAGCCGGACGATCCATCGAGTGCCGCCCGGATCTCGGCGGCATCCCCATTCTTCGCCGACGGGCGTTTGACGACTCCTGCCGGCGTGCGCGACAGCTTGATCGGCGGCCCGACGGTGCGGTAGCCATCCAGTTCGACAAGCATCCCGCGGTGCGCCGCATGCGGCGAGCTCAGCGCCTGCGCCGTGTCGTTGACGGGCGAGGCCGTCACGCCGCGTTGCAGCAGGACTGTGCTCAGTTCCCCAGGATCCCACTCCGCGATCTTCGCGGCGAGCACCTCGCGCAAGGCCTCCAGGTTCGCCCGCCGGTCCGCGTTGAGCGCGAATCGCTCATCCTGGGCCAGCTCCGGGATTCCGAGCACGTCGCAGAGGGCGACGAACTGGCGATCGTTGGCGGCGGCCACGAAGAACAGTCCCTGCGCGGTGTGGAACGTCTCGTACGGTGCGATCCAGGGATGCGCCGCGCCCGTGCGCGGCGGCACATCGCCGCTGGTCAGCCACGTGCCTGAGTGCGGGATCAGCATACTCAGAGCGGTGTCGAACAGAGTCGATTCCACGCGCTGGCCGAGCCCGCTGCGCGCTCGCTCGATCAGCGCCATCAGAATGCCGGAGAAGGCGTAGATACCGGTCACGGTATCTACGAGCGGGACGCCGACACGCATCGGGTCGCGATCCGGTTCGCCGTTGACGCTCATGAGGCCGCCGTATGCCTGTAGAGCCGCGTCGTACCCGGGCAGGCCTCCAAGGGGGCCGTCGTCCCCGTAGCCGCTGATGCGGCAGTAGATCAACTGCGGCAGCTTCGGAGCCAGATCGCGCTCATAGTCCATCCCCCAGCCGCTCATGGTGCCTGGCTTGAAATTCTCGATCAGCACGTCGGCGCCCTCGAGGATCCGCCACAGGGTCGCACGATCCTCTTCGGTGCGCAGGTCGAGGCTGATGTTCTGCTTATTGCGGTTGATGGACTCGAAGTACGAGCTCGATCCATCGGGCAACTGATTGCCCCACATCCGGGTGTCATCCCCGTTCGGCGGTTCCACCTTGATCACACGGGCTCCGTTGTCACCCAGCAGCTGGCCGCAGAGCGGGCCGGCCACTATCCGGGACAGGTCGACGACGGTGATTCCGGCGAGGGCGCCCCAGCCGGCCGCGGTCCCGCTCACCGCCGGGTTCCCGCCGGTGCCGCACTCTCGTCCCTGGCCGCCCACTCCTGCACGAGCTGGCGGCGCAGCACCTTTCCGGAGTCGTTGGTGGGCAGAAGTTCGTCGCGGAACCACCATCGGGTCGGCACCTCGAATCGACCGAGGCTGCGGGCGGCGAATTCCTCGAGTTCCTCGATGCTGGGAGCCGGGCGGGAGGGAAGCACCACGGCTGCGACCACCTCGCCGAAGTCCGCGTCGGGTAGCCCCACGACGCAGACCTCGGCAACGCCCGGATGCCGGCTCAGCACCGACTCAACCCGTACGGCCGAGATGTTCTCGCCGCCGCGGATGATGACGTCCTTGAGCCGACCCGAGACGTACAGCCAGCGGTCCTCGTCGACGTGACCGATGTCGCCGGTGTGGAACCAGCCATCGGCGTCGATTCCCGGATCCTCCTGCTCGAAGTACTCCTCCATGCAGGCGGGCGACCGGACCACGATCTCGCCATCGCCCGCGGCATCCGGGTTCTCGATCCGCACCTCCACGACGGGCGCGAGCCTGCCGGAGGAACCGCGGTGCTCCGCCATGCTCCGACCGGCGCCGGTGCTGACCACGCCACCTGCCTCGGTCAAACCGTAGGTCTGCCCGACCCCGCGCCCCGCGGCGGGGAAGACTTCGCGGATGCGGTCCATGAGATCGTCAGAGACCGGCGATCCGCCGAGCACGATCGTGCGCAGCGACTGAAGGTCGCGGTCGGCGTCATCGACTCGGCGCAGCATCCGCTCCATCATGGTCGGGACGCCGGAGAACATGGTCACTCCGCGTTCGGCGATGATGTCGAGCACTGCCGCGGCGTCGAATCGGCCCTCGAGGAAGATGATCTGGCTGCCTGACATGAACGGCACCAGGATCAACTGGATGGCGCCCATGTGGAAGAGTGGCAGCCCGACCAGGGCGACGCTCGGCCGGGCGTCGTCGGCCACGTCCTGCGGGAGCTTTCGTGCCACCACCATCAGCGTCTGGAGATTCGATACCAGCGAGCGGTGGGTGAGGACGACGCCTTTCGGGAAAGAGGTCGTGCCGGCCGTGAACAGGATCACGGCCGGCTCGTTCTCGTCGAATCCGCGCCAGGGATCGGGCTCTGTCCAAGGCAGTGCGGCGTCGGGCCCGGGTGTCCCGTATTCCGACGTCAAGATGCGCGGCACCCCGTCCGGCACGCGGGCGAGGCGGTCTTCGTCGGTGACGATCAGCTCCGGTCGGACGACATCGGCGGCGTGGGCGACCTCCTCGGCCGCCCACCAGCCGTTGAACGGCACGACCACGGCGCCCAACTCGAGGATCGCGAAGAAGGTCGCCACCCACTCCGGCGTGTTCGCGGCGAGGATGCCGACGCGCTGGCCGCGGGTCACGCCCCGAGCGCGCAGCACTCCTGCGATGTGATGCATGAGCCGCTCGTGCTCGCCGAAGGTGACGATCCGCTGGCCACGGTACATGTACGGCCGGTCGGCCCACCGCCGCGCGCCGACGACCACCTCGAGGATCGAAGCAGGGTGACGTTCGTACACGATGCCGTCATGCCCGTTCCAGGTGCCGGGGACGACGGAGTAGCTCCATGTTGATTCGGTTTCAGTCATGTCGGCTCCGCTGCGTGACGGACTCTGCTTCGGATCCGGTTGCCGCTGCGTTGCGGGCCGATGATCACGAAAGAGTCCCTATATGAGAACAGATGTTCTGAATAAGAAACAATAGCAGCGTCGCGCCCGCTGTCAAGCTTGTCCGATGCGGCATCGACAATGGCTTGACACCCGTTCGCCGGCAGCGTTAGTGTTCGAAATCACAAACACCTGTTCGTATATATAAATGCTTGGATCATGGCGCATCGCGGCGCCGGACCTGTGCTCCGAACCAGACCGAAAGCAACGAGGCAGAATGTCCATCACTCAGGAACAGCCCGGGCGGCAGTTCGCGGCGATCGATGAGCAGCAGGTGGCGGATCTCCGCGCCATGATCGGCAAGCCGATCCGCAGCGAACGGCCATACAACACCGAACTCACCCCCGACGCGATCCGGCACTACGCATTGGGCATCGGTGACCGGAATCCGCTCTGGATCGATCCGGACTACGCGGCCGCGCACGGCCGTCCCCAACTCGCCCCGCCCAGTGCGCTGCTGTCGATGGACAAGGTGTTCTCGGGCTACGTGACCGGGTTGCCGGGCATCCACGCCATGTACGCCGGCGCGACCTTCGAGTTCGAGCGCCCATTGCAAGTCGGGGACAAGCTCACCGGGTTCGCTACGCTCAAGGAGCTCATCGAGCGCCCCAGCCGGTTCGCGGACCGCTCGTTCCAGCAGATATACGAGATTCCTTTTCGCGACCCGGAGGGCCGCCTCGTCGTCACCGGCCACTCGTACTGCTTCCGGGTCGAGCGCGACTCGGCGCGGGAGAAGAAGAAGTACGAGGAGATCCAAGTCACCTGGACTCCCGAGCAGATCGAGGAGATTGGCGACCGCTACGCGGAAGAGGAGGCTCGTCGCCGTGGCGCCGAGACCCGCTATGTCGAGGACGTGAAGGTGGGCGACCCGATCCCGCGAATCACCAAGGGCCCATACACGGCGACGACCGCGGTTGCGTACCTGCTGGGCTGGGGCGGTCTGTATGTGCGCGCTCATGCTGACGCGTTCGACCTCTATCGCCGTCACCCCGCGCTCGGCATCCCGAATGAGTGGGGTGTGCCGGAGCCGCCGGAGCGCGTGCACTGGGACCCGATCCTCGCGCGCCGAGTGGGCGTGCCCGGCGCGTACGATTACGGCCCGGAGCGAGTGTCATGGCTCGGCCATCTCGTCACGGATTGGATGGGCGACGATGGCTTCCTCAAGAGACTCGACACCCAGGTGCGCCGCCACAACGTGATCGGCGAGCTCGTCACGCTCGACGG
>WOYR01000274.1 GCA_011620705.1 Microbacteriaceae bacterium
CCTCGAGGTTGAGTGTCGCGTCTCGGAGGTCGAGCTCGGCTTCCATGGCCTCGCGGCTCCCGGCCGGGTATTCGGCGAGCACCTCGTCGTAACGGGTCTGCGCGTCGAGCAGGCGCAGCTTCGCGCGTTCGAGCGCGATCTCGGCCCCCTCGGCGCCCATCTCTTGGTCGTGGACAGCGACGAGCGCGTCCCGATACCAGTAGAGGGCGTCGGTGTTGCCCTGGGTGACCTCGGCGGCCTTCCGCAGGGCCTCGTTCCGCCTCTTGAGCGCCTCGATGCTCTCCTCGGTGGGGACGCCGTTCTCGTCGAGGACGAGGCCGAAGTCACTCGTGAGCCCGCTCACCTCTTCAGTCTGGCCCGCCAGGAAGCCGAGCGCGCCGGCGATGGTCTGGATGCCCCCGACCATGGGGGCGACGTAGTCTACCCACGTCTTCTCGCGCTCGCCGGTCTTCTCCAGGTACTCGCCGAGGTTGTCGGCCTCTGCAGCCGCCTCCGCCATGGCATCAGCGGATTCCTGGACGGCAGGGATCTGGTTGATGAGCGTGCCGATCGCGTAGCCCGCGGCCGCGGCGAGCGCCACGTAGCCACCCTTGGCAAGGAGTGTGGCCGAGTTCATCGCGGTTATCGTCTCCGACACGTGGGTCACGGCATAGCCGAGCTTTCCGAGCGTCACGATCGTCTGCCCGCCGATGTTGATCATCGCGCCGAGCCCCTGCGTGACGCCCCCGAGCAGGGAGAGGACCGGGCCCGCCGCGGCTGCGATCGCGACCCACTTGATGATCTGCTGCTGCTGCTGCGGGTCGAGGTCGGCGAACCTCTCCGCCATCTCCTTCACGGCGTCCAGCATCGGCTGCGCGGCTTCGAGCGCGTCCGTGAGGGCTGGGGCGAGCGCATCGCCGAGGGTCACACCGACGTCTGTGACCTTGTTCTTGAGTATCTCGAGCTGACTCTCCGTCGTCTCGTACCGCTTGCCGGCCTCCTCGGCGAGGGCGGTGTTCTCGGTCCACGCCTCGCCGCTGATCTGGAGCGCCTGCGTGAGGATGTCGCCAGCCCCGGCGGCACGCAGCAGCGCGTCGCGCTGGCGCACCTCGGTGATACCGAGCAGCTCGAGCTGCTGCAGCGTGGATCCGCCCTGTGCCTCCATGTTCGCGAGACCCTGCACCACGGTGTTGAGCGCGGACGCGGGGTCGGACTCCCAGGCGGCGGTGAAGTCGGCGGCGCTCATCCCGGCGGTGCTGGCCCAGAGCTCCAGCTGCTCCCCGCCGGACTGTACAGCCGACTCGATACCGATCATCGTCTTGCTGATCGCGGTACCGCCGGCCTCGGCGTCGATGCCCACCGACGAGAGCGCGGCTCCGATCGCGAGGATCTGCGGCTCGGTCATGCCGACCTGTTCTCCGGCGCCGGCGATGCGCAGGGCGAAGTCGGCGATCTCCGCTTCGGTCGTGGCCATGTTGTTCCCGAGCGCCACGATGCTGGAGCCGAGGTTGCTGAAGTCGTCCTGGCTCATCTGCGTGATGTTCGCGAAGCGTGCGAGCGCGGTGGCGCCCTCTTCGGCCGAGAGGTTCGTGCTCTCGCCGAGGTCGACCATCACTCGGGTGAAGTCCAGGATCTTCGGCGTCTGTATGCCTAGCTGTCCCGCTGCCGCCGCCACCCCGGCGATCTTCTCGCGTGAGGCGGGGAGCTCCATCGCCATGTCGCGGATCCCCTGCTTGAGCGCGGCAATCTGCGGGCCGGCGGCCTCCACCGTCTTGGTCACGCCGGCGAACGCGCTCTCGAACTCCACGGAGGCTGTGAGCGAGGCTCCGCCGATGGCCACGATCGGCAGCGTCACGTCGCGGGTCAGCGTGCGGCCGGCAGTGCTCATGCCACGGCCGACCGTCTCCACCTGCGAGCCGAGCGTCATCACGCTCTGTCCGGCAGAGACCCACGCACCGGCCATGGTGCCTGAGTTGGCGAGCTGCATCTCGGCGAGGCGCGCGCTGCGTGCCTCGGCAGCGAGGAAGCCCTTGGGGTCGAAGTCGGAGCCGATGGCGACCCGCACGCCGGCTTTGGTGTTGCGCGCCATCAGTCAGGCGTCCTGAAGTCGACGTCGAGCACCATGAGCGTGGTCTCGATCTGGCGCGTCAGCGCCTGGGCCATATCCTCGATGCCCTCCTCGATAGCGGGGAACAGCGCGCGGGCCGGGGTGCCTGGCGGCACGCCGATCGGCTCACCCGCGCCAGGGCCGCTCGTCGCGAGCGCGCCGGGATGCGCGAACTCGATAGGACCTGCCCCCTCGTCGGCCGCCCGCAGGAAGACCCCAGAGCGGCCGCCATCGATCTTGATGCTCGAGGCGAAGGCGCCCGTGTCGGCGAACGCCCACGCGAACTGCCGGGCGCGTTCGGCGATGGGTTCAGCTGAATGTTTGAACCCTGCGCTGATGTCGCGCTGCAGGTCGCGGGATGCGCCGCCGATCGTCTTGGAGAGCTCACGCAGGCCGTGCGTGTGGACGAAGAGGCGGCCGTTGACGTTCATCACCTCGGCCATCGCTCGTCACCTCCCGCGCTTGCTCCTGCGCTCTATCGCCGCGAACTTCGCCTCGAAGTCGACCGCCTGGGGCGCGTAGGGCGCCGCGGCGGCGTCTTTCTCTTTCAGCAGTGCGACCATCTCGTCGAACACCTCTGGCCACGCTCGCGGCAGGCCCATCAACTCGATCAGGTCGGTGACGCTCTGCCCCGTCCTGAGCGCCACGCTCGCAACGACCCGGGCGTGGCTCAGGCTTCCCCCAGGTCATCACGCACGAGCTTCTGGAGCTGCTCGCGCACCTCGGGATCGTCGACCGCGTCAACGTCCTCCTGGGTCATGTACATGTCCCAGGAGGTTACGTGGTCGAGCCAGGCGAGCATGTCCTCTTCGTCGTTGCCATCCGCGTACGGAAGGCCGTTGCGCTTCGCCGCGTACCACACCACCTCGAGGTTGAACTCAGGTGTGCCGCGGTCGAGACCGTTGCGCCGGGCCCGCTCCTCGTCGCCTGCGGTCACTACGACACCGCATGTCTGACCGTCGAGATACTCCACGTACCGTCTTACGCGTGCCATGGCCGTTCCCCCTTCTCCGTGCGTTAGTAGGTCGCCACGCCGTTCACCAGCGTGACCGTGACCGGTGAGGTCGTGGAATCCGCGGCGAGGCACTCACCTTCGAGCGCGAGTTCCACGGGGCCGCCCTTGGGGTCCGCCTCTACCGGCTTGGCCGTGTACTTCACGCGGCTCGAGGCGATGGTCAGGCTATCCGTGTCATGCACGAACTTGGTCGAGAAGCTGCCGATGACCGGATCGGCCGAGACCGCGGTACCACTCGCGCTGCCCGTCACGATTGTCCGGTAGTCGTCCCAGCTGGCCGCCCGCACGCGCAGGGTCACGAGCGAGACCAGGGCGCCCACGTCGATGTTCCCCGGCGTGAGGGCGTCGCAGAGGTAGTCGATGGTCAGACCACGCTTGAGGCTGATCTTGCCGCCGAGGATCTTCCAGTCGGCGAGCGTGCTGCCATCGATGTCGCCTGTGAAGGTCCCGCCCACCGGAGTGAAGAAGTCGCCCAGGATCTCGTCCGGCGTCGGAGCCGTGATCGAGACGGGGAGGGAGAACGTGCAGCCGGCGGCGACGATCGTCAGCCTCAGGGGCTTCGGGCCGTCCCATTCCAGCGTGAGCTCGTCGATCTTGCTGGCGCCGTTGGCCTGCAGCCACCCGTCGAGCTCGCTGAAGAACGTGATCCACGGCACGTCGTCCGCCATGGTGAACACGTGAGTGTACGGGCTAGACACGCCGGTCGTGTCCACATCGCCCAGCACGCCGAGGATATACAGACCGATCGCCTTCACGAACGCGAGCGTGGAGAACCCCGTCGGCAACGCCGCCTCCACGCGATACGCGAGTGCGGCGGCGCCGATGCCGGTCGTGACGTCGGCGGTCTCGTCTTTCGGCTCGATGGCCGCCATCTTGCCAGATGAGACGCCATGCCAATACGCCGGGTTCGTGGCGACGGTCGCCTTGTCGGTCTGTTTGGCGGCCCCTACGGTCGAGATAGCTCTGTTCATGTCGACTACTCCTCCTTCGGAGCCTTCTTGACGACCGCCACACCGTTGCGCGTCAGGCGCTCAAGCACGAGCGGATGGAGGCTCTTGGCTTCCACCGGCCCCGCTTCGAGGTCGTAGGAAACGACCTGACCCCGCCGGCGGATCTCGCCGCGGGCCGCGTCTTTCAGCTCATAGGTCTTGGCGCTGCTCATGCCGTCATCATCCTTCCGGTGTCACCCGAGCCACTTGGTGAAGTCGATGTCTCGGAAGAAGGCGAGCTGCCTGGCTCCGCCGAGGCCCACGCCTTCCTTCACCCTCCACTTGCCGAACTCGTACTGGTCGACGGTGCCAGCGGCCGCGGTCCCCGCCGCGACCGTCACCGCATCCCATAGCGGCTTCAGGACGGCACGCGTGTCAGCGTAGTCGCCCGCGAACTCGACAAGACCGCTCACGGTCAGCGCGATGACGGTTCCCGAGACCACTCCGTTGGAGAGGTCGTACTCCGGCTCGCCCTCGGCCCTGCCCTCGATCCAGACGTGCTGGGTCAGGAGCGCGCCAGGCCAGCCGAGATCGACCTGCGCCGTCGTGATCTCGTCGAGGAGGGCGAGCTTGAGCGCGTCCTGGATGAGTCCGAGCAGCTCGAATGGGTCCATATCAGCCCACCACCGGGGTATGGTCGCCGTAGCGGGCAGCCGCGGCGTCCACGTCGGGGATCCCGCATCGGCCGGTCTCTTTGTCGGCCACGGATATCCTGTAGCCGCCAGCGTCGGCGTTGATGACCGCGGTGGCGCGGGGATCGATCGCGAAGGGCAGCGCGTAGATCTTCGCGAGGAGCTTCACCGCCCGCTTCACCCCGGCCGGGATCGTCG
>WOYR01000140.1 GCA_011620705.1 Microbacteriaceae bacterium
GCCTTCGGGGCAGCGGCCTTGGTCGCCGGCTTGTCGGCGGCGGCCTTCTTCTCAGCAGCTGCCTTGGGGGCAGCGGCCTTCGGTGCGGCAGCCTTGGCGGCGCCGTTCTTCTCTTCAGCCATTAGTCAATCTCCTCGACCTTCACGAGGTGGGCGACAGCACGGACGTAGCCGCGGTTGGCCGGGCTGTCCTCGCGCACGACGCTGTCGCCGATGCGCTTGAGACCGAGGCTCCGCAGCGTGTCGCGCTGGTTCTGCTTCTCACTGATCACGGACTTGATCTGGGTCACCTTGAGACGCGCGGCCATCAGGCACCCGCCTTCGCGGTGGCGGCGGCGCGGTCGTCGGCCTCTGCGCGGATGAGGCGCTGCGGCGCGACATCCTCGAAGTCCAGGCCCCGGCGAGCGGCGACGGCCCGCGGCTCTTCGAGCTGCCGGAGCGCTGCGACCGTCGCGTGGACGATGTTGATGGTGTTCGACGAGCCGAGCGACTTGCTCAGCACATCGTGGATGCCGGCGCACTCGAGCACGGCTCGCACCGGGCCGCCCGCGATGACGCCGGTACCGGCAGCAGCGGGACGCAGCAGCACGACGCCGGCAGCGGCTTCGCCCTGCACCGGGTGCGGGATGGTCTTGCCGGAGCGCGGGACGCGGAAGAAGTTCTTCTTCGCCTCCTCGACGCCCTTGCTGATCGCCAACGGCACCTCGCGCGCCTTGCCGTAGCCGACGCCGACCATGCCGTTGCCGTCACCCACGACGACGAGCGCCGTGAAGCTGAAGCGACGGCCGCCCTTGACGACCTTGGAGACGCGGTTGATGGTCACGACGCGCTCGAGGAACTGGCTGTCAGCCCCGCGGTCGCGCGAGTTGCGGTCATTGCGCGGGCTGCGCTCCCGGCTGCCGCGACGGGCCTCGCGGGGCTCGTTCGCATTCTGCTCGGTTCCAGCGGCCGTCTCCACGACCGCGCCCTCGATGACGGGCGCATCCGCCATGGGGATGTCCACGGCGGGGATCTCTTCGGGCGTCACGTCCTGCTCCTTGTCGTCTGCGGTGCTCGCGGTGTCGCTCACAGTTCGAGCCCCCCCTCGCGGGCGCCCTCGGCGATGGCCGCGACCCGCCCGGCGTAGCGGTTGCCACCGCGGTCGAACACGACCGCGGCGATGCCGGCCTTCTTGGCGCGCTCTGCGACCAGCTCGCCGACCTTGCGGGCCTTGGCGGTCTTGTCACCGTCGAAGGTCCGCAGTTCGGCTTCGAGCGTCGATGCGGATGCCACGGTGCGGCCCTTGCTGTCGTCCACGAGTTGCACGAACACATGCCTGGCCGAGCGGGTGACGACGAGGCGCGGACGCTCGGCGGACCCGATGACGCGCTTGCGCAGCCGGTTGTGACGACGCGCGCGCTGCGAGGACTTGCTGGACGCGATCTTGACTGGTGCAGCCATTACTTCCCACTCTTCCCGGCCTTGCGGCGGACGGCCTCGCCCGAGTACCGCACGCCCTTGCCCTTGTACGGCTCCGGCTTCCGGAGCTTCCGGATGTTGGCGGCGACCTCACCGACGGCCTGCTTGTCGATGCCCTTGACGGTCAGCTTGTTGTTGCCCTCGACCTCGAAGCTGATGCCGGCGGGCGGGTCGACGGTGATGGAGTGCGAGTAGCCCAAGGCGAACTCGACCGAGCTGCCTTTGGCCTGCACCCGGTAACCGGTGCCGACGACCTCGAGGCTCTTCGCGTAACCTTCGGTCACTCCCGTGATCTGGTTGGCGATGAGCGTGCGGGTCAGCCCGTGCAGCGAGCGCGAGGCGCGCTCGTCGTCGGGACGGGTGACCAGCACCCGGCCCTCCTCGATGGCGACCTCGATGGGGGCGGCGACGGTGAGCGACAGCTCGCCCTTCGGGCCCTTGACCGCGACATCCTGGCCGGCGATGGTCACGGTGACCCCGGCGGGAACGTCGATGGGCATGCGTCCGATTCGTGACATCTCAGCTCACCACACGAAGGCGAGGACTTCCCCGCCGACGCCCTTCTTGGTCGCCTCGCGGTCGGTCAGGAGCCCCGAGGATGTGGACAGGATGGCGACGCCGAGTCCGCCGAGCACGTGCGGGATCTCGGTGGACTTCGCGTAGACCCGCAGACCCGGCTTCGAGACGCGCTTGATGCCGGCGATGGACCGCTCGCGGTTCGGGCCGTACTTGAGGTCGATGGTGAGAGTCGAGCCGACACGCGCCTCCTCGACCTTCCAGCCGGAGATGTAGCCCTCCTTCTGGAGGATCTCGGCGATGTGCCCCTTCAGCTTGCTGTTGGGCAGCGACACGGTCTCGTGGTACGCGCGGTTCGCGTTGCGCAGACGGGTCAGCATGTCGGCGACCGGATCTGTCATGGTCATATGGTGCTTCTCTCTCTCAAACGGTTTCGGCTTCTCGCGGCATGAAAGCCCGACGCGGGAATACCGACCTGTATTGGCTATGCGGAGGCGTCGGCCTGGGTGAAGGGGAAGCCGAACTCGCGCAGCAGGGCGCGACCCTCTGCATCCGTGCCGGCGGTGGTGACGACCGTGATGTCGAAGCCGCGGACGCGGTCGATCTGATCCTGGTTGATCTCGTGGAAGATGCTCTGCTCCGCGACCCCGAAGGTGTAGTTGCCGTGGCCGTCGAACTGCTTCGGCGAGAGCCCCCGGAAGTCGCGGATGCGGGGCAGCGCGAGCGAGATCAGGCGGTCGAGGAACTCCCATGCGCGATCGCCGCGCAGCGTCACGTGCGCGCCGATCGGCATCCCCTCGCGCAGCTTGAACTGCGCGATGGATTTGCGAGCCTTGGTGACCTGCGGCTTCTGGCCGGTGATCAGGGCGAGGTCCTTGACGGCCCCGTCGATCACCTTGGAGTCCCGCGCGGCCTCACCGACGCCGGTGTTGACGACGATCTTCACGAGACCCGGAACCTGGTGGGGGTTCGTGTAGCCGAACTCCTCGGTCAGCTTCGCGGCGATCTCGCTGCGGTACTTCTGCTTCAGGCGCGGCTGTGAGGTGGCAGCCGGCGCAGCAGTCGTTGCGGTAGCCATTTCTAGAGCTTCTCTCCGGACTTCTTCGCGTAGCGAACGCGAACCGTCTTCTTGACGCCGTCCTTCTCGACGACCTCTTCGCGGAATCCCACGCGGGTCGGCTTCTTGGTCTTCGGGTCGATGACGGCCACGTTGGAAATGTGGATGGGGGCCTCGTGGGTCTCGATGCCGCCGGTCTTGGTGCCGCGCTGGGTCTGACCGACCTTCACGTGCTTGGTGACGAAGTTCACGCCTTCGACGATGACGCGGTTCTTCTCGACCTGCACCTCGATGACGCGGCCCTGCTTGCCGCGGTCGCCGCCGCGCTCCTGCTTCGGCCCGCTGATCACCTGGACGATGTCGCCCTTCTTGATGTTCGCCATGACTAGATGACCTCCGGGGCCAGCGAGATGATCTTCATGAACTTCTTGTCGCGGAGTTCACGGCCGACCGGCCCGAAGATGCGGGTGCCGCGAGGGTCCCCGTCGCTCTTCAGGATCACGGCGGCGTTCTCGTCGAACTTGATGTACGAGCCGTCGGGGCGGCGGGTCTGCTTGATGACGCGGACGACGACGGCCTTGACCACATCGCCCTTCTTCACGTTCCCGCCAGGGATCGCATCCTTGACGGTCGCGACGATGACGTCGCCGATGCCGGCGTAGCGACGGCCGGAGCCGCCGAGCACGCGGATGGTGAGGAGCTCTTTTGCGCCGGTGTTGTCGGCGACCTTGAGCCTGGATTCCTGCTGCAGCATGAGCTACTTCGCCTTCTCTACGATTCTGACCAGGCGCCAGCGCTTGCTCGCCGACAGCGGACGGGTCTCGCTGATCAACACGAAGTCGCCGACACCGGCGCTGTTGGCCTCATCGTGCGCCTTCACCTTGGAGGTGCGGCGGATGACCTTGCCGTAAAGCGGGTGCTTCACGCGGTCCTCGACCTCGACGACGATGGTCTTGTCCATCTTGTCGCTGGTGACGTAGCCGCGGCGGACCTTGCGGTACCCGCGGGCGCCAACGGTCTTGACGTCATGCGCGCCGTGCTCGTGCCCGACCGGGGCGGCGGCTGCCTTGACCTGTGCCATTACTCGGCCTCTTCCTCGGTGCCGGCGTCGGTGGACGTCTCGGCGTCGGCCGAGGCGTCAGCCTCGGACTTCTTGGTGGACTTCTTGGCGGCCGCCTTCTTGGCCGGCGCCTCGGTCACGACGGGCGTGGCCCGGATGCCCAGCTCGCGCTCGCGGATGACGGTGTAGATGCGGGCGATGTCGCGCTTGACGGCGCGCAGGCGCCCGTGGCTCTCGAGCTGACCGGTGGCCGACTGGAAGCGCAGGTTGAACAGCTCCTCCTTGGCCTTCTTCAGCTCCTCGACGAGTCGCTCGTCTTCGAAGGTGTCGAGCTCGATGGATGCGAGCTCCTTGGATCCGACGGCCATTACGCGTCGCCCTCCTCGCGCTTGATGATGCGTGCCTTGAGCGGCAGCTTGTGGATGGCTCGGAGCAGCGCCTCGCGAGCGAGGCCCTCCTCGACGCCGGCGACCTCGAAGAGGACGCGGCCCGGCTTGACGTTGGCGACCCACCACTCCGGCGAGCCCTTGCCGGAGCCCATGCGGGTCTCGGCCGGCTTCTTGGTGATCGGGCGGTCGGGGTAGATGTTGATCCAGACCTTGCCGCCGCGCTTGATGTGACGGGTCATCGCGATACGGGCGGACTCGATCTGACGGTTGGTGACGTACGCCGGAGTCAGCGCCTGGATGCCGAACTCGCCGAACGACACCGTGGTGCCGCCGGTCGCCTGCCCCGTGCGTCCGGGGTGATGCTGCTTGCGGTGCTTGACCTTGCGGGGAATGAGCATGATTACGCC
>WOYR01000205.1 GCA_011620705.1 Microbacteriaceae bacterium
TGTCCTTGGGCAGGCAGCCTCCGCCGAAACCGAGGCCGGCGTCGAGGAACTGGCGGCCGATGCGGCTGTCGTGGCCCAGTGCATCCGCCAGGGTCGTCACGTCGGTGCCCGCCGCCTCGCACAGCTCTGCGATCGCATTGATGAACGAGATCTTGGTGGCCAGGAACGCATTGGCGCTCACCTTGACCAGCTCGGCGGTGGGCAGATCGCAGGCGATCATCGGCACGCCGTCGGCGATCGGACCGGCGTAGAGCTCGCGCATCGCGGCCTCGGCGGCCGGGGATGCGCCGCCGATCACGATGCGGTCGGGGTGCAACGTGTCGCGGACGGCCTTGCCCTCCCGCAGGAACTCGGGGTTCCAGATCAGCTCGCCCGAGATCCCATCGGGTGCAAGCGCATCGAGCAGTTCGCGCAGCCGGGCCGCGGTGCCGACCGGCACGGTCGACTTGCCCACCACGATGCCGTCGTGCGTGAGCGCCCTGGCCACTGCTGCGACGGCGTTCTCGACGTGGTCCGTGTCGGCTGCGTGGCTGCCGACCCGCTGCGGGGTGCCGACGCAGATGAAATGGATGTCGCTGACCGCGACCGCTTCCGCCAACTCGGTCGTGAACCGCAGCCGCCCGCTCGCCAGGTGCACCTGGATGAGTTCCGCCAGCTCGGGTTCGAAGAACGGCAGCCGCCCCGCCGCCAGCGCCTCCACCTTGGCGGGATCGGAGTCGACGCCGACCACCTCGAAACCGAGTTCCGCCATCGCGGCGGCATGCGTCGCTCCCAGATAGCCGGTACCGATCACACTGATCTTGACAGCAGCGCCGCGGGGGGTCATGCGGCCAGTGCATCCCGGATTCCTGAACCCGAAGCCCCATCCAGGCGACGTGTCGATGAACGGTCGGGAGACTGCGGACTTCCCGCAACTCCGAACTCCGCGGCTTGCAGGCGCGCTCAGTGCACGAGCACGCCGCGGATCCCGGCCCCCCAGACGTTGTCGGGCTCCAGCACGGGAGCGCTGCGCCCGAGCGACCCGACCGACCAGCCGGCAGCCTGCCATGCGGGCACATCGAGGCAGTTCCGTCCGTCGATCACGAGCCGATGGGAGACCAGCGCGCCGAGATCCCGGGGATCGACCGCCAGGAACTCGGGCCATTCGGTGAGCACCAGGATCGCGTCCGCACCCCTCGCCGCCTCCTCGATCGACTCGGCGAATGCGAGGGTCGGGAACATCCGCCGACCGGTCTCCCCCGCCGCAGGGTCGAACACGACCACCTGCGCTCCACGAAGGTGCAGAGCAGCCGCGACGTTGAGCGCCGGCGAGTCGCGCACGTCATCGGTCTGCGGCTTGAAAGCCGCGCCCAGCACGCCGATGCGGTGGTTGAGCACGGAGCCTCCGCAGGCGACGAGTGCGGCCTCCACGACCTTCTGCCGCTGGCCCATGTTGATCTCGTCGACCTGCTGCAGCAGACCCACGACGCCCAGGGCACCCAACTCGCCGGAGCGGTGCATCAGGGCGCGGATGTCTTTCGGCAGGCAGCCTCCCCCGAAGCCCAGTCCGGCGTTCAGGAACTGGCGGCCGATGCGCGCGTCGTGGCCGAGCGCATCCGCCAGCGTCGTCACATCCGCTCCGGCCGCCTGGCAGAGCTCGGCGATGGCGTTGATGAACGAGATCTTGGTCGCCAGGAACGCGTTCGCACTCACCTTGACCAACTCGGCGGTCGGCAGGTCGCACGCGATCACCGGGGTCCCGCGCGAAATCGGGGTCGCGTAGAGGGCGCGCAGCGCCGCCTGGGCCGCATCGGAGGCGCCGCCGATGACGATGCGGTCGGGCCGGAGGGTGTCGTCGACGGCTTTGCCCTCGCGCAGGAACTCCGGGTTCCAGACGAGTTCGGCGTCGATGCCCTCGGGGACCAGCGCGCCGACGATCTCCCGCAAGCGCGCACCGGTTCCGACCGGGACCGTCGACTTGCCGACGATCAGTCCGTCATGGCTGAGCGCTCGCGCCACATCCGCGACGGCCTGCTCCACGTAGCCGAGGTTGGCGGCGTGGCTGGTCGTCTGCTGCGGGGTGCCGACGCAGATGAAATGGATGTCGCTCACCCCGACGGCCTCGGCGAGATCCGTGGTGAACCGCAGGCGCCCTGTGGTGAGGTGCGTGGAGATGAGCTCGGCGAGCCCCGGCTCGAAGAAGGGCAGGCGCCCCGCCGCCAGCGCCTCCACCTTCGCGGGGTCGGAATCCACGCCGACCACCTCGAAGCCGAGTTCGGCCACCGCGGCAGCGTGAGTCGCTCCCAGATAGCCGGTGCCGATCACGCTGACGCGCGGTCTCGCGCCGGTGCCCCCCGATCCGGTCTCCGATGCCGATGTCACATGCTCTTCCCCCATGATGTCCCCTTCCCTGACGGTGTGATGGTGAGTGTGCGCGAAGTCGCGTCTACTGCGTCGTGACCAGGCGGAATCGCGTGCCGGGCCCGAGCAGACCGTTCGTGAAAGCCGCAAGCGACTCCGGGCGGGAGTCGATGCGCCAGTCGTTGGTCGTGAGCGAGCCCTGCACATAGGTGCTGACCGCGAGGTCGAACCAGGCGAAGCCGACGATGTCGCTGTTCTCCTCCGCGTCGAGACCCCTGAAGAAGTTCGCGACCCAGGTCGGCTTGTGCCCATCCGTCTCCGATGCCCCCACCTCCGCCACCACGATCGGCTTCTTCGCGATCGCCCGCAGTTGCCCGAGCGTGGCCCCGAAGGTCTCGTCGAAGGTGTAGTTCTGATCGGCCTTGAAGGGGGGACGCAAGTAGCCCGACATCCCGATCCAGTCCACGTCGGCGTCGCCCGGATACAGGCTCCTGGTGTACTCGAGCCCCTGGTGCGCCGCCGGGAGATTGTCGATGCGGTTGGGCGCCCACACCCAGATCACGTACTGGTTGGCGCCCTCGGCCTCGAAGATGTCGTGCACGTGCTGCCACATCTTCACGTAGTCGCCCTGCCGGTTGCCGTTGATGGAACCGCCATGGCCGTCATCCTCCGCCCAGGGATACCAGATGCTGTTCATCTCGTGGTCGAGACGAAGGGCGAGGGGCAGCCCCGTGGTGACGATGTCCTTCGCATACTGGTGGAGGTAGGCGTCGAAGTCGCCCGCGATGATGTTCGGCAAGGAGTACGCCGGCGCGTCGATGACGTTGTTCTGATCGTCGATCGGCCGCGACTCCCAGGTCATCATCGGCAGCATGTTCCGGTTCCAGGCTCTGATGACGGCATCGGCACGGAAGCCCTGCTCCCAGCCCGCGAAGTACCCCACCATGGAGGGCAGGGCTCCCACCTTCGCGGAGACGGCATCGAGGGTGGCCCAATTGAACGGAGCCTGCTCGGTGTACATGCCGAAATACGGCGACGCGGGATCGAGCAGCTGGGCCTTCGAGGGCGCCGTCACGGCGGCGCTCGCCACCGGGGTGCTCGAGCCTGCGTGGTATCCGGAAACGCGCGCGGCTCGAGCCGCCGCGCTCTTGGCGTCCTTCAGCTGCGCCTGGACCTGCCCCAGCTGCGCTCGGAGGCTGTCCATCGACGCGGTCGCCGAGGCGAGTTGATTCTGCCCGGACGCGAGCTCGGAGTTCTGGGCGTCGAGCTTCGCCTGTAGGGCATCGACCTGAGCCAGCAGCGCGTCGCGCTGGTCTCGCAGCTGCGCCTGACCGGCGAGCGCCTTCGCCAACTCGCTCACCCGCGTCACCGGCGAGACACTCGGCGTCGACCAGACCACCGCGCTCGTAGCCGTGAGGGCGAGTACCAGGACGGCGGAGCCGAGGTAGGCGCGGCGAGCATTCCGGCGCGAGGATGTCCACCACCGAGGCGCGTGCCAAGAGCTAGACAACGGCCCACACCTCCAAGGCGATGATCGATGCCCCCATCAGGTACGGCAGCAGGGCGTAGGGATTCGGGCGGCGGCGCGCCGCCGGCGGGGCGGTCGTGAGCTGCACCGCCGGGCTGGGGGTCAGCCCCAGGAGCACCGTCTGCCTGTCGAGGACGGCGACAGGCTGTCGCGCTCCCGACCCCTCCTCCACGGCCGCGAGCGGGCCGGTGACCGTCGCCGCGGCCTCGACGGCGGGCTCGGAGACGGCGTCCGATCGCGCACCACCGCCGGAGTATGCACCGGCTCGGGTTCCCCATCCGGCGACGTGCGCCAGCCGGAAGAAGCCCAGCAGTCTGATCGGCATCAGGAAAGCGGTCGACACCAGGATGAAGACCGGAAGCCGGAAGAAGTCCGAGGGCTTCTCGGCGAGATGCCGCATCTGGCGGATCGCCATGCTGAGGACCGAGGAGAGGACCATCAGCCCGACCACCCACAGCAGGCCGCTGGAGAATCCATACTCCTGCAGGATTCCCGCATAGAGGTTCTCGCCCTGGTGCGTCGCCGCACGGTAGATCCAGCCGATCGCCACCCCGGCCAGGATGAAGGGCAAGAGGACGTCGGCGACGAAGAAGATGGCGAGAACCGGCGCGTGGCCGAGCATCCACGGGAGCATGCGCAAGGTGTTGTACTGGCTGCCCCGAGCCCAGCGGAGCTGCTGCTTGAACAGCTTCTTGATCCGCAGCGGAGCATCCGTGTAGACGAGGCTCGTGTACTGGTACACCGTGCGATAGCCGGCTTTCAGGGTGAGGTTCGTGAGGGTGCGGTCGTCGGAGACCTCGAGGAACACTCCCAGGAACCGTTGGGTCATGAAGTCGTGCATCACCCGCATCAGGATCGAACGTCGGAACGCGATCGTGCG